>JAKOQD010000169.1 GCA_029778515.1 Actinomycetes bacterium | reverse complement strand
GGCCATGCTGGGCGACATCGCCATCCTGACCGGCGGCCAGGTGATCTCCGAGGAGGTCGGCCTGAAGCTCGACCAGGTGACCCTCGACCTGCTGGGCCAGGCCCGTCAGGTGATCGTCACCAAGGACGAGACCACCATCATCGACGGTGCCGGCGACGCCGAGCAGATCGCCGGCCGGATCGCCCAGATCCGTCGCGAGATCGAGAACTCCGATTCCGACTACGACCGCGAGAAGCTGCAGGAGCGGCTGGCCAAGCTGGCCGGCGGCGTCGCGGTGATCAAGGTCGGCGCGGCCACCGAGGTCGAGCTGAAGGAGCGCAAGCACCGCATCGAGGACGCCGTCCGCAACGCGAAGGCTGCCGTCGAGGAGGGCATCGTCCCCGGCGGTGGCGTGGCGCTGCTGCAGGCCGCAGCCAAGGTTTCCCTGCCGGAGCTCTCCGGCGACGAGGCGACCGGCGCGAACATCGTGTTCGTCGCCTGCTCGGCTCCGCTGAAGCAGATCGCCATCAACGCCGGCCTTGAGGGTGGCGTTGTGGCCGAGAAGGTGTCGCACCTCGAGGCTGGCAACGGACTGAACGCGGCCACCGGTGAGTACGTCAACCTGATCGACGCCGGCATCATCGATCCGGCCAAGGTCACCCGTTCGGCGCTGCAGAATGCGGCTTCGATCGCGGCGCTGTTCCTGACCACCGAAGCGGTCATTGCCGACAAGCCGGAGAAGGCTCCGGCCATGCCGGCCGGCGACGGCGGCATGGGTGGCATGGACTTCTGATCCAGCACTGACACCACGCGAGGGCGGTCCCGTTAGGGGCCGCCCTCGTTTGTATTCATTCACGGCCCGGTCACAGGCGTGGGTCCAGGTTCTGCGCAGTGAGCGTTGCCGTCACGTAGGTCGGTTCAACCCGATTTTGAGAGGTTATGGAGCCCTCCTGCGGGGTCGGGGAAGGCGCAACCCGAGGGCCGGCGGTCCCAGCGCCCTGTGCTCAGCGGTTCCCTGACGCGGCCCTCGCCCGCTCAAACCCGCGTGTCTGCCGGGTGCGCGGGCTTACGCGTCCCATCATTGAGCCATGAGCGGCCTGCTCGAAGTAATCGCGTTGTTGCCCGCGGACGCCGAACGCGCCGAGGCGGGCGGTGCCGACCGCATCGAACTTTGCGGAACCCTGGATGAGGACGGACTTTCGCCCACCCCGCAGTTGGTCGACCAGGTTCGCCGGGCGACCAGTATTCAGCTGCGAGTGATGGTGCGGCTGCGTGCCGGGTTCGGGACGGATGGCGGTGAGGCGGTGCGGCTGCGTGGCCTGATGGCCAGCTACGCCGACGCTGGGGCCGACGGCATGGTGCTCGGCTTCCTCAACGGTCTGGGCGACGTGGATGTTGGCGTGGTGACCGAACTCGTCGGCGACGGCACGTGGCCGTGGACCTTCCATCGTGCGGTGGACGCGTGCCTGGACGCCGACAAAGCATGGGCGGCGCTACGGACGCTGCCGCGGCTGGACCAGGTGCTCACCGCCGGTTCGGCCCGCGACGTGGAGCACGGCCTAAGCGACCTGCTGGCAAGGGCGAAGGCCGATCCGTGGGCGGCTTCGGTGATCATGGCCGGTGGGGGGTTGCACCCTGATCACGTGCCCTGGCTGGCCCGCGCCGGCGTCCGTGCGTTCCACATCGGCAAGGCCGCCCGCCCCGGCGGCTCGTTCAAGGCCTACGTGGACGAGGCCCTGGTGCGTTCCTGGCGCAGCCTGGTGGACGCCGAGGTGCGGCACCGTCCGACTCCTGCCGCGGCTGGCTGAGCCGCCCAGAGACGTCATCCCGGCGAAGGCCAGGATCTCCTTTCGGCGTCGGACGCTGGTGGGGCTGGCCTACTCCGCGGTGGGCTCGATGTGGACGAAGGTGGTGGTATCGGCCAGCGCGGCGCTAACTGCGTCCTCGACCGCGTCGGCCACGTCGTGGCTGCGTTTCACCGTCCAGGTGCCAGGCACGGTCAAGGTCACGTAGACGAACCGCTGCCGGCCGGACTCCCGGGTGCGCAACTCGGTGATCTCGGTGCGCGGGTCGTCGCAGACCTCGTTGATCACCGCCGAGACCATGGCCACCTCGTCTTCGGGGAGCGCCGCGTCCAATAGTCCGACCACTGAGCGCCGCACCAGCCCGTACCCGGTGAGCAGAATGTTCACACCGACCGCAATGGCGATCAGCGGGTCAAGGATGTGCCAGCCGGTGAGCGCGACCAGGCCGATCGCCACGAGCACCCCGACCGAGGTCCAGACGTCCGTCAGCAGGTGCTTCCCGTCCGCTTCCAGTGTGATCGAGCGGTACTGCTTGCCCGCGCGAATCAGCAGCAACCCGGTGCCGAGGTTCAGCAGCGTGGCCACCATCGACAGCATCAGGCCGAGACCGAGCTGCTCCAGTGGCACCGGGTTGAACAGTCGCAGCACCGCGCCGTAGATGATGAAGGCGGCCGCGACGAAGATGAGCGTGCCCTCCACCGCTGCGGACACGTATTCGGCCTTGCCGTGGCCGAAGTCGTGGTTGTGGTCGGCCGGTTTGGCCGACAACCGCAGCGCCCACAACGCCACCAGGGCAGCAGCCAGGTTCACGGTGGACTCCAACGCGTCCGACCACAGGCCCACCGAGTTGGTCAGCCAGGCGGCGTAACCCTTGATCAGTACGGTGGCGATGGCGGTGGCGATGGAAAGCCACAAGAAGTGCTCCAGGTTTCGCCGGCGGATGGCCGAGGCGGGTGCCGTTGACGCACTCGGGATGGACGCACTCACTCGCGTCAGTTTACCGGGAGCGTGGACTCCTCGATCTCGCCGAGATCCACCGGCCAGGCGTCCGGACGCCCAGCCAGCGCGGCCAATTCGGTGAGGTTTGCCGGCCAGACCGGCTCGGTCAGGTCAGTCAATTGGGCCAGTCGATGCCAGGCCCAGCCGTCGAGGGTCAGCTGTTCGTCAGCGGTCAGCCCGCCAGGAGAGAGCTCAAACGGTTCGCTGACCCGGACGACGAAGAAGTGTTCGACCTGGCTCAGGATCTGGTCGGAGTAGCCGTGCACGACCGTCCGGCTGGCCACCGGGCCGAGCAACTCGGACGGATCGACCACGAGTCCGGTCTCCTCAACCAATTCCCGCACCGCGGCCGCTACTGGCGTTTCGCCAGGATCGATACCGCCGCCGGGTGTCACCCACCAGCGCGAGCCGGGCAGCCCAGGATCAGTGTCGGCGAGCATCAGGGTGTGCACTCCGTCGGTGACGATCACCCGGGCGGCCTGCCGGAATCTCCGCGGACGCAGGTGCGGGGCGACCGGCTCGAAACGCCGGGTCCGGAACGGCGTGCTCACGGCCCGGGCACCTGCAGCGTCACCACCGGCAGCAGGCCGGCGTCGAGCAGTTCGATCGTGGTCGAACCTGGTGGTAGGGCGAAGCCGACCTGCCCGCTGACCTGACCGGCATCGGTGAGCGTGCTGCCGCCGAGCGGACGGTCCAGCTTGGGACCGAACCCAGGGGTGACGCCGACGCCGTCGGCGCTCCGCGCACGGAAACTGAGCGACTCGACCGGAACGCGTCCGGCCTGCTGGGTGACGGTCACGTCCAGCACTAGGTAGCGCTTGCCCTCGGGCGGGGCGAGTTCGCCGGCGCTGGTCCAGGTGGCACGGGTGATCGTGACCTCGCCACTGCCGTCCGCGGTGGTGAAGGCGGCCGCCCGGGCGATGTCCGGACCGGTGACGTCGACCACGTCCGCGGGTTGAGGAGTTGGGCTGACCGTAACCAGCCGGGACGGCTCCCCGCTCGCGGGAGCCGGGGCGCTCGCCGTGGGCGCGATCGTGCTCCCCCGGGGCAGCAGCGGCAGCACGCTGGCCAAAGCGGTCAGGACGAGCGCAGCCGCCAAGCCACCGGCGAGTAGCCGGACGTGGGTGCTGCGCTTGCGCTGCGGTCCCCGGCCGGTCGGTGGTGCGGGCACGAAGCTGGCCGGCTCGGACGGCAAATGTCCGGCCGGTCCGGACGGCGGCGCCCAGAGTGGCTGCGCCGAAGCCGCCGGCGTGCCTGTTGCAGGAGCGAAGCTCGGGTGGTCGGACGAAGGCGTGCCCAGACCCTGGGGGCCGTCCGCAGAGCTCATCAGCCGGTCCGATCCGGGCGCTCACCGGCGCGCAGGGCGGAGCCGACGATGCCGAAGACCACCAGCGGCAACAGCCAGCAGGCCAATTGGGCGCCGCTGGCGAGGCTGTCGAACAGCACGTCCGCGTTCCAACCATCCGTCAGCAGCGAGACCCCCCCGAACGCAGCGAGGATCACGAACGCAACCGAGAACGCCCGGCGCACCGACTCGCGGCGATACGCGATCCGGGCCGAGAGCGTGAACGCCAGCGCAAGCATGAACAGCGAAAGCCATGCGAACAGTGCGCCGACCGCAAAGGTGATCAGCACAGCCGGGGTGATCGCGGTGAAAATCTGGCCAATGGTCACCGCGGGCGGAGCGGCGGGGGCCTGCTGCGGTGGCGGCGGCGCGAACCACTGCTGGGTTCCTGGAGCGGGGAACGGTGCCGGATTCAGTTGGGCGGTCGGGTCCACCATCGGCTGCACCGGCAGGTAGCCCTTCAACGACGGACCCGGCGGTCCGAACGGCTCGTACGGCGAACGGGTGGCGGACGGACTGCCGGCGTGATTCGGGCCGGGCGCGGTCACGGCTGCGGTGACCACTTCGAAGGGCACGTTCGGATTGCGCCCGGGGGCAAGGGACGGCACCAGTGCTGCCAACTCGGGCGCGTCCCCGGACGGCGGGTTGAAGTGCGGCTCGGCTTCGGGATAGGCCGGCGCTGGCGCCAAGGCATGGACGGGGGCCAGGGGCTCGGCTTCCGGGATCAAGAAAGCCTGGGGACGCACGCGTGGTGCGTACTCCGGTCCGTCCTCCCAGGTGGCCATGTCGCAATCGTAGACGGCGGCCGCAGCCGACCCCCACGACGCTTCCCGGCTCGCCGATCAGCGGGCGTGACCGGGTTCGGTGTGCCTGCGCTGCAGCTTCCGGTTAGGCTGGTTGGGTCGGGCCCGATGGCGGGCCGACCACGATCAGGAGTTGAGGAATCATGCCGGTTGGCAAGGTGCGCTACTACGACGCGGAGAAGGGTTTCGGCTTCCTGTCCAAGGACGAGGGCGGGGACGACGTCTACGTGCGCGCGTCCGCGCTCCCAGAGGGTGTGACCAGCCTGAAGCGCGGGCAGAAGGTCGAGTTCGGGGTGGTGGACGGGAAGAAGGGCGAGCAGGCCCTGTCGCTGCGCCTGCTGGAGGCGCCGCCGTCCCTGTCGAAGGCAGCCCGGAAGTCGCCGGAGCAGATGGCGATCATCATCGAGGACCTGATCAAGATGCTGGACAGCGTTGGCAATGGCTACCGCCGCGGCCGTCATCCCGACGCCAAGGTCGCCGGCAAGACGGCGAGCGTGCTGCGTGCGGTCGCCGACGAGTTGGAGTTGTGAGGATGGCTGTGGCCCTCGAACTGGACGCTGCCTGCGCGGACGCCGTCGAACTGGCCCGCTCGGCTGCGGTGCGGCGCGCCGGCGTCCTCGAGGTCGGTGAGCACGTCGGCGTGATCCCCGAGGACACGCGGGTGGCCACCCATCTCTTCGAGTGTGTGCACCCGGGCTACCCGGGTTGGCAGTGGTCGGTCACGGTGGCGCGCGCCGCGCGGGCCCGGGTGGTGACCGTCTCCGAGGTGACGCTACTTCCAGGTGAGGGCGCGCTGCTGGCTCCGGCCTGGGTGCCGTGGGCCGACCGGATGGGCGCGAAGGACCTCACCCCCGGCGTGTTGGCGCCGACCCCTGCCGATGACTTCCGGCTCGAACCGGGCTACACCGGCGGCGAGCATGCAGCCGTTGCCGATCCAGCCGAGGCCAGCCAGACCCGCGCACTGGTCGCCGAACTGGGGCTGGGGCGCGATCGCGTCCTCTCCCTGGCCGGACGCGACGCCGCGGCCGAGCGCTGGCTCGACGGGCCCGGCGGTCCGGACACCCCGATGGCCCAGCAGGCTCCGGCGCTGTGCACCACCTGCGGCTTCTTCGTTGCGCTGCAGGGTGACCTGGGTCGCCTGTTCGGCGCTTGCACGAACGAACTCTCGCCGTCCGACGGTGCGGTGGTTGCGCGGACGCACGGCTGCGGCGGTCACTCCGACGTGCCCGAGCCCACCAAGGGTGTCGACCTATCCCTCCCGATTTGGGACACCATCAGCGTCGACGTGAGTCTCTTCGACTGATCCTCGCAGTTCGTACCTCACTGCTCGTCTGATCCTCGCAGTTCGTACCTCACTGCTCGTCGAGTCTCGTCCCTTCCCAGCGCTGGCGCGCTGTGGCGGTCCTCGTCAAGACTCGTCGCTTCCCAGCGCTGGCGCGCTGTGGCGCTCCTCGTCTGATCCTCGCAGTTCGTCCGGCGCCGCATACCGGGGCGTCGGTGAATCGGCGCCCAGATCGTCGTCCAGTTCAGCGCGGTGTCGCCGCTGCCGACGGAAAAGGCCGAAAGTCAGGCCGCAAAGGCCGAGCACAAAGCCGGTGATCGACACCCCGAGATACCAGCCCTTGCCGGCCGCGTTGAGTTCCGGCAGCAGCCACCAGCAGGCCAGTGCGCCAATCGCGAACGCTACCGTTCCGGCGGTCACCACGGTCACGCCGTCGGGGTCGAGGGCGCGGACAGGCGCCTGCACCATCAACGGCCGATGGTGGTGGCTGTTCTGGGTCACGGACACCACGATAGGCCCATCCGTGTGAGCCCTACCATTTGCGCCATGGCGAACCCTGGCACTTCAACGGCAGCCCCTGCCCCAAATACCAACAAGGCCCTGGACCAATGGTTCGAGATCACCAAACGTGGCTCGAACCTAGGCCGAGAGGTCCGTGGCGGACTGGTGACGTTCTTCACCATGGCCTACATCATCGTTCTCAACCCGCTGATCATCGGCACGACTCCGGACAAGGACGGCAACCTGATCACCGGGATGCCGATCGCGGACGCGGCCAACATCCCGACTTCGATCGCGATGGTGGCGGCTGCGACCGCGCTGATCGCCGGCCTGATGACGATCCTGATGGGCGTCTACGGCCGCTTCCCGATCGCCATCGCCACCGGACTGGGCCTGAATGCGCTGCTGGCCTACACCATCGCGCCGAAGATGACCTGGCCGCAGGCCATGGGCCTGGTGGTCTGGGAAGGCATCCTGATCACCATCCTGGTGCTCGCCGGCTTCCGCAAGGCGATCTTTGATGCGGTGCCGCGTTCGCTGCGCTCGGCGATCTCGGTCGGCATCGGCCTGTTCATCGCATTCATCGGTCTGGTGGACGCGGGCGTCGTCCGTCCGGGCGCTGGCACCCCGGTGCAGCTTGGGGTCAACAACCAGCTCGTGGGCTGGCCGATCGGGATCTTCCTGATCGGGCTGCTGATCCTGATCGCGCTGTTCGTTCGCAAGGTCAAGGGCGCGATGCTGATCGCAATTCTCTCCGCAACGGTGCTGGCCGTGATCGTCGAGGCGGTGCTCAGCCTCGGCTCGAAGAGCGACGAGAACGCCACCGGCTGGATGCTCAACGTCCCCAAGCTGAACGAGTTCGCCGCGCCGAACCTCGGCCTGCTCGGCCGGGTGGACCTGTTCGGCGCCTTCACCAGTGCAGCCGGAGTCAGCGCGGTGATCGGCCTGATCATGCTGGTCTTCTCGCTGCTGCTCAGCGACTTCTTCGACACGATGGGGACGATCGTCGCGGTCGGTGCCGAAGGCGACATGCTCGAAGCGGACGGTAACCCGCCGCACACCCAGGAGATCCTGCTGGTCGACTCGGTGTCCGCCATGGCCGGCGGTTTCGGCTCGGTCTCGTCGAACACTTCCTACATCGAATCGGCCGCAGGTGTCGGTGAAGGTGCGCGGACGGGTTTCGCGTCCGTGGTTACCGGCGCGGCGTTCCTGCTCAGCCTGGTGCTCGCACCGCTGGTGAACATGGTGCCGTCCGAGGCAGCGGCCCCGGCGCTGTTCTTCGTCGGCTTCCTGATGATGGCGCAGGTCGTGCACGTGAATTGGGAGGACCCGGAAGAGGGCATTCCCGCGTTCCTGACCATGGTGCTGATGCCGTTCACGTACTCGATCACCGTGGGTATCGGCGCCGGTTTCATTGCCTACGCGCTGATCAAGATCATCCGTGGCAAGGCCAAGGAAGTGCACACGCTGCTCTACGTGGTCGCGGCCGCGTTCGTGCTCTACTTCGGACAGGGCGTGATCACCGCGCTGATCGGCGGCTGAGCTTGCCGTCGTCCCGGAACGCACTCCACGTCGTTCCGGGACACCACGTCATCCCGGCGCAGGCCGGGATCTCTGACCGTCTTGGAGATCCCGGCCTTCGCCGGGATGACGTTTGGTGCGGGATGACGTTTGGCGTAGGCCGGGATCTCAGGCTGTCACTCCTGGCGGAGGGCGGCGATCACGTTCAGGCGGGACGCGGACCGGGCCGGGCCGATGGACGCCAGGACGCCGAACACCAGCCCGACCAATACGGTCGCCAGCAGGCCGGTCCAGGGGAATGCGTAGGGCATCTGCCAGCCCACCGCGCCCATCGCGGTAACCAGGGAGTAGCCCAGCCACAAGCCGGCGATCGCGCCGAAGCCGGTGCCGATCACGGCCAGCAGTAGTGACTCGGCCAGCACCATCCGGCGTACCTGCCGCCGGGTCGCCCCGACCGCCCGCAGCATGCCGATCTCGCGGGTGCGGGCCAGGACGCTGATCGCCAGCGTGTTCACCAGCGCCAGTAGGGACGGCAGCGCCAGCGCGGCCACCAGCACGTCGAAGATGATGATCGTCTGGTCGAACGTCCGCATCTGCTCTGCGCGCCACGCCTCCGATTCGTACAACCGGAACGCCGGGTAGTCGCCGACCACCTTCGCCAGCCGGGCCTGGGTCTGCGTCGGGTCAGCGGACGGCGTCCGGTTGGCCATGATCAGCAGGTCCGCGGTCACGTTGAAATCGCGTTCGAGCAACTCCTGTGAGGTGTACAGCGTGGACAGCTTGGCGTTCAGGTAGTCGTTGCCGATCCCGGCCACATGGTAGGTGCGAGCGCCATTGGGAGTGTCCAGCTGGATCTGCTGCCCGAGCGCGAGGTTGTGCTGCGCGGCGTAGATGCCGTTCGCGATCAGCCAGCGCCCGCTGCGCAACTGGTCCACGGCGGCGTCCGACGACCCCGAGTTCCAGTCGAAACTGGCCACCTTGAGATAGTTTTCCGGATCGATACCGAGTACCTGGACGTCCCCGCCGGCAGCCTTGGCCTGGGCCACCCGCAAGGAGGATGCGGCCGCGATCCCGTCCGTCCCCGCGACCTGGGCGGCCAAGCGTGGACCGGCGGCCACATTGCCCTGGCCGAGGATGATCGATTGCGGCATCACCAGGTAGTCGGCCGAGAGTGACTTGTCCAGATAAGTGGTGAAGCCGGCGAAGATCGAAGTCACCACGCTGATCATCGCCACGATGGACGCCAGCCCGAGCATCACCGCGGACACCGTCACCGCGCTCCGGCCAGGGTTGCGCTGCAGGTTGCTGCGCGCGATCGCGCCCTCGCAGGCGTTGAAGCTCTCCAGGGGAGCGCTCACCCAGTTCGCGATCGGGTTCACCACCGCCGGTGCGACCAGCGCGATACCCACCAGGAAGACCACCGATCCGAACCCGACCAGACCGGCCGAACCGGAGGTAAGCCCGAACAGGGACGCGACCAGCAGCGCGGCGCCGATCCAGGCGCGCCGGCCAACCCGGCGTTCGAACACCTCGCCCAACTGCGGACGCATCGCCTCCATCGGCGTCACCCGGCCGGCTGCGCGGGCCGGTACGACGGCGGCCAGGATGGTCACGCCTACACCCAGCACGATCGCCTCGGCCCAGGTCGCCGCGGTGAACAATGGTCCGCCGATGGTGAAATGCATCACCGACTTGAAGATCGGTGCCATTGCCGCAAACAGCCCGGCGGCCATCGCCCAGCCGGCGGCGATGCCCAGCGCCGTGCCGACTACTCCTTGGACGAGGGACTCGATCAGGAAGAGCCTCGAGACGCTTCGCCTGGTCATTCCGATCGCCCGCAGCATGCCGATGTCGCGTCGGCGCTCGGCCACCACCGTCCGGAAGCTGTTCAGGATGATGAACCCTGCCGTGGCGAGGGCGAAGATGCCGAACATGTTGAACGCGAACTGCGCGACCTGCAGCGAGGCCAGCAGCGACGACTCGGTGGAGAGCCCGCCCACCTGGTAGTCCGGTCCGAGCGCGGCACTGACCGCAGCTTCGGTAGCGGCGCGGTCGGCGTCCGGGGTGAACACGGCCTCGATCTGGGTCAGCTGGTCACCGAGGCCCAGCAACTGCTGGGCCGCGGCGAGGGTGACGAACACCTGCTCCTGGCCGGGCAGGGTGGCCGTGCTGAGCAGCCCGACGACCTGGAACCGGGCGGTCCCCCCGGCGGCCGGCAGCACCAGTTGGTCGCCGAGCCCGAGGCCCAGCTCGGCGGCCAGGTCGGTATTCAGCACGACCGCGGTGCGATCGGTGGGCGCCAGCACGCGTCCGGACGCCAGCGGGAAGTCGCGGACGGCGGTCGCGGTGGGTACGTCCACCCCGACCAGTACAACCTGCGCGAGGGCGTCCGCGGCGGCGTCCGCGCTGCGGGGGAGTGGGACGGTGCGCTGCACGCCCGGGCTTGCGGTGGCGACCTGCGGCACGGTCAACAGCCGGTCGGTGACGTCGGCCCGGAAGGGCTGGTTGTACGCGCTGGTGACGGTGAGGTCGACCTTGCCGGCAGCCGAAAGCAGATTGTGCGTGAAGGCCTCCACCATCGCCGGCAGAATGCCGTTGAGGCCGAAGGTCAGCATCACCCCGAGCACCACCGCGAGCGTGGTCAGCAGCGAGCGCAGCCCGCGGCCGCGCAGGTAGCGCCAGGCAAGGGTGAGATTGAGGTTCACAGCAGGCCGGCCCTTTCCAGTGCGAGCCTTGGCCCCTCGGGAGCGTCGTCGAGATCGAGGTCGTCGATGATCCGGCCGTCCCGCATCAGCACCAAGCGCTCGGCGAACCCGGCGATCCGCGGGTCGTGCGTGACCATCAGGACGCTGCGGCCGTAGGCGGCGCTGATCTCGCGCAACAGCTCGCCGATCTCGGTGGCTGAGCGTGAGTCCAGGTTGCCGGTGGGTTCGTCGGCCAGGATCAGCGCCGGTTCGGTGGACAACGCCCTGGCGATCGCGACCCGCTGCTGCTGCCCGCCGGAGAGCTGGTCTGGCCGGCTCTGCAGCCGATCGCCGAGCCCCACCCGTTCAAGCCAGGTGGTGGCCCTGGACTCGGCGTCGCGGACGCCGTCCAGCCGCAGCGGCAGGGACGCGTTCTCGACCGCGTTCAGCACCGGGATCAGGTTGAAGAACTGGAAGACGAAGCCGATCCGGCGGCGACGCAGCTCGGTGAGGTCGTCGTCGGGAAGATCGCCGAGCTGGGCGCCGTCGATGCTGATCGTGCCGGACGTGGGGGCGTCGAGCCCGCCGAGCAGGTTCAGCAGCGTCGACTTGCCGCAACCGGACGGCCCCATCACGGTCACGAACTCACCGGCGCCAACGCTCAGGTCGACCGCGTCCAGCGCGGTGACCTGGGCTGCGCCGGTGCCGTAGATCTTGGTGAGTCCGGCGATCTGCACGGTCGGCGGACGGTCGGACGTGGTCACTTCGTGCGCACCTGCTGGCCGTCGCTCAGGGCCGCCGCGCCGGTGGTGACCACGCGGTCGCCTTCCGACAAGCCGGAGATGATCTGCACGGACGTGTCGGTGCTCAGCCCGACCTCGACCTCGCGAGCGTGGGCGACCGAGTCGGCGGCGACCACGAAGACCGTCCGGCCGGTGCCGCGGGTCTGCACGGCGGCGACCGGGACAACCAGCGCGTCCGGGATCGACTCGGTGGCCAGTTCGACCGAGCCGCTCATGCCGGACAGGGCGCCGGAGTCGCTGGACTCGATCGCCACGTCGACCCGGAAGGCGACCGTGCCGGTCGAGGTGGTCTCGGATTGGCTGTGCACCCGGGTTACCTTTCCCGTGAACGGCTGGTCGAAGGCGTCCAGGCTGACCGTGGCGTCCTGATCGGTGGTGATGCCGGCGATGTCGGTCTCGTTCACCATCGCCTGGAATTCGAGCCTGGTCGGGTCGACCAGTCGGAAGACCGGGACGCCCGGAGTCGCGCCCGCGCCCTTCTCCACCGTGCCGACGAAACTGACGACGCCAGCGAAGGGTGCGGTCAGTTCAGCGTGGTCGAGGTTGGCCTGGGCCAGGTCCAGGGCGCGGTCAGCCGCTTTGCGGGCATCGTTGGCTGCGGTTCGCGCCAGCCCAACCCGTGCGGCGACCGACAGCTGGTGCAGGCCCGATTCGGCGCCCTTGAGCGCTGCGTTGGCGGTGCTCTTGGCCGTCTTCAGGCTGCGCAGGGTTGGGCGCATCTTGGCCCGCTCAGCGTTGCTCGCGTCCCGGTAGTCGGCGAGGTAGGCAGAGTAGTTCTTCGCTGCGGTGGACACCTGAGAGCGGGCTGCGGACAACGCCGCATTCGCGGCCGAACGGTCGATCGCTGCCGGGACGCCACGGTTAACCGCGTCCAGTTGGGCTTCGGCTGCCGAGGCGGCGGCCCGGGCCTGGGCGACGGCCAGTTTCAGCGGTCCGGTGGCGAGGGTGGCGAGGACTTCGCCCTTCTCGACCGTGTCCCCGTCCGCCACCGTCACCTTGGCGATGGTGGCAGCGGCGGACGGGTAGACGCCGGCGGTGTGCGCGGGCGCGAGGGTGCCGGACGCGCTGACGGTGGCCGTCAGCTCGGCGTGTTCGGCAATCGCGGTCTCGACCTCGGGACGGCTGTTGGTCACCGAGTAGGCGTAGCCGGCGCCGAGGGCTAGCACGGCTGCGGCCGCGATGCCGGTGGTGACCAGGGTCTTGCGGTTCATGCTGGGGTCCTAACCGGATGCGAGTAGAGCTGTTCGATGGCATTGACGAGTTCGGGTGGGATCGGGACGGCGTAGCTGCCGTCCGGGACGCCGAGGATGCGCTCCTGGGCTTGGGAGATGGCTGCGCCGCCGGCGGTCATGACCTGCACGAAGGCGGTCGCGTCCGGGGATTGAAGTGCGCGGCGCCAGAGTTGGTCGGCGGCGTCGAACCAGAGCAGCAGGATCAGGTCGGTGGCCGCGCCTGCGTCCGCGACGTGGAAGGAGCCGTCGGCCACCCCGGCGGCGATCACCGGTTCCAGCACGGCGCGAGCGCGCTCCCGCCAGGCGTCGAACAGCCGATGCCGGAGCGCGAAGTTCTCCGCTCGATAAAGGAATGCCGCGTAGCCGAGGTCGGCCTGCCCGGACTTGTAGGCGGCGGACGCGGTCATCAGCCGGCCGAGCCGGTGCGCGCCGTCCCCGGCCACGCCGTCGATCGCTTCGGTGAGGTGGTTGAAAAGCGACTCGCCGAAGCGTCCGACCAACTGCTCCTGCAGGTCGGCTTTCGAGCCGAAGTAGTGGTAGAAGGTGCCCTTCGCCACGCCCGCGGTCTGGGTGACCTGTTCGACGCTCATCGCCTCGAAACCATGGCTGCGGCAAAGCTCGAATGCGACGTCGAGCAGTTCTTCGCGCCGCACCAGCGGATGCTTGGTGATTCGAGCCATCCGTCCTCCGTTCGTTCCCTGGGCCTGGTCACCCGTCTTCGCAGAGTGGACCGAAGCTCGCCGTCCTGGCGCGAAACCGTCCACCTTGGCTGAGGGCTGGCTTCACTGACCGACCGTCGGTCAGTCTACTCGTTGGTTGATGCTTTGCGGCCTGAAAGGGCGCGGTCAGGAGCGAAGAATCGCGACCAGATCGGGTGGCATCCGGCCAGCCGCGGACCCCTGCCGCGTCCACTCGGGGAAGGCGTCCAGCCAGCCGAGGAGGCCGCGCACGAACGCCCGGTGCTCGGGTTCCAGCTCGGCCACAATCGGACGCCAGTTGGCCGCCAGCGCGGATGCGGCCGCATTCGGCACATAGCCGGCCGCGACGCCAGGAGCGGGCCGCAGCGGCAGGCCCAGGTCATTGCGCACCAGGTCGCCAAGCGACCATTTCGTGGGGACGCCGACGCGGGCGAGGTCGAAATCCAGTGCGGTGATCGCATGCGCGTCGAACTCTGCGGAGTGCTCGCCCCAGGCTTCAGCCGCCAGCCAGGTCCCGAGCAACGCCCAGGCCGCAGTCAGTCGCTCCGGGGGCACATGTCTGCCCGCGAGCATCAGGTCGAGCACGGTCCGGCCGGGCGTGTCCGGGCGGATGATCGGTGCACCGGGCTGGCGAAGGAACACCGGTCCCAGCTTGCCCAACAGGCCCTGGCTGGGGACGCTCGCGGTCGTAGTGGTGCGAGCGGCGATCGCCCGGAGCCGGTCGGCCAGTTCGCTGGGCGCCCCGAAGAATTCGCGAACCTCGGTGATCGCGATCGCGAAGAGGCGCACCGACCCCATGAGTCCAGGGTAATCCAGGACGCATCACCGGTTGCCGGTTGCGTCCCTGCCGCCGGCGGTCCCGGGCGCGTCGGCGGGCATAGATTGGGGTGCGTGAACCCGCGGTCCCGACGCCTGATCGTCACCGGCGCACTGTTGGCGCTGATCGCCCTGGTGATGCTGGGAACGCTGCTCGGTCTGGGCCGGTAGGCTCCGCCTCATGATCGAGGGGGCACGCCGCATTCTGGTGAGCATGGCCGCGGCGTTCCTGCTGACGCTCTGCGCCGGGGTTCAATCCGCATTTGCCGAGACGCCGACGCCAACACCGGTTGCGACAGCTGCGGCGACGACTGGCTCGGACACGACCGCGGACGCTCCCGATTTCGCGCCCGACAACTCGGCAGTGGTCTGGGCGCTGGGCGCTGCCGGAGTATTGGCCGTCATTGCCGGCGCGGTGGTCTTCCTGCGCCGCAACTGAAGCGGATAGGCCCGGGGTGCCGGCGAAACGGGACAATTCGCGCTCCGCGTGGCCCGAACTTGCCGGTAAACGAAATCAACGCGCCACTAGGGGCAGGTTTGTCCCGTTCGGGTTCGGGGAAGCCGCCAGCGGCTCAGGCCAGTTCGTTGAGGTCGATCGGCACCCGCCGAAACAGCGCTCCGAACTCGGCCAGCACCCGTGCGTTGGGGTCCGGCACGGACAACGGTCCCAGCCGTCGCTCAACCTGCGCCAGGCGCGCCAGCTCCGGGAGCGCCAGGACGCTGGCCACCGCGGCCCCGTCCCCGCCCAGAGCCAGGGCGTCAAGACGTCCGGCCTCGCCAACCAGTAGGTCGGCCGCGTCCCGTCCGGCGGCCTCGAAGGAACGCTCGGCCTGGTTCGCCCGGCGGCGGGCGTAGCGCTGCTGCGACCAGCCGCCGGCCTTGGTGCGTCCCTGCACGTAATGGCTGCCACGGCGTCCGGCCACCAACTCGCTGCCGACGAAGATACCGACCGCGTGCGCCTTGCGCCGCACGATCAGCGCACCCACCCGGCGCGGACGCGCGAACGCCGCGACCACCTCAGCCAGCGGCTCGCCTTCCGGCAGGGGCCCCCAGAGCAGTCGGACGCGAGCCGCAGCCCCGTCCGCAGCCTGC
>JAKOQD010000168.1 GCA_029778515.1 Actinomycetes bacterium | reverse complement strand
ACCAGGCAGATCATCGCCGCCCGCGCCGCCGCCCGCGGCCAGCCCAGGCGCTGCCCGTCCAGCCGGACGATGCCGATGCGCGCGAGCAGCTGACCGAAGCTGCTGCCGGTAAGAGCAGTGAGCACGGTGGTCTGGACGAAGAACACCGCCAGGATCATCCATGCCCGCCAGCCCCCGTCGCGCAGCACGCCGACGCCGAAGAGGGTCACCGCGACGATCATGGACGCGCCCCAGTCGAGGATCAGGGCCGCGATCCGCGCGAACCAGGACGCCAGCGAGCCGCGTCCGTGCTCGGGCAGGCCGATGCTCTGGCCGGGGTACTCGGCGTCGGTGTCGGCTTCGGTCTGGCTCACGGCGCCAGCCTATCCAGGCGTTGTTACCCGGCTGAAACAAAGGTGCAACTCGGCGGTTACGGCGCGTCCCTAAGGTTTGCAGAGTTCAACCCCTTACTTCGTGGAGGAAAGATGTTCCAAGGCGCCGACGACCTGTTGGCCTACGTCAAGGATGAGGGCGTCGAGACCATCGACATCCGCTTCTGCGATCTTCCGGGCGTGATGCAGCACTTCACCGTGCCTGCCAAGGCCTTCGGCCCCGAGGTCTTCGAGGACGGCCTGGCCTTCGACGGCTCGTCGATCCGCGGCTTCCAGAAGATCCATGAATCCGACATGGCCCTGCTGCCCGACCCGACCACCGCTTTCATCGACCCGTTCCGCCGGTCGAAGACTCTGGCCGTGAGCTTCTTCGTGCACGACCCGCTGACCAAGGAGCCGTACAGCCGCGACCCGCGGAACATTGCCCGCAAGGCTGAGAACTACCTGGCCAGCGCAGGCTTCGGTGACAAGGCGTTCTTCGCGCCCGAGGCCGAGTTCTACATCTTCGACTCCGCTCGCTTCGAGACGAACGCGAACTCGTCCTACTACTACATCGATTCCGAGGCCGGCGCCTGGAACACCGGCGCGGAGAACGACTCGGACGGCCGGCCGAACCGCGGCTACAAGGTCAAGTACAAGGGCGGCTACTTCCCGGTGGCGCCGGTGGACCACTTCTCCGACCTGCGCGACGACATGGTCCGCAACCTGGAGGCCGTGGGCCTTGAGGTCGAGCGCGCTCACCACGAGGTCGGCACCGCCGGCCAGGCCGAGATCAACTACCGCTTCAACACCATGCTGGCCGCCGCCGACGAGGTGATGAAGTTCAAGTACATCATCAAGAACACCGCCTGGCAGGCCGGCAAGACCGTCACCTTCATGCCGAAGCCGATCTTCGGTGACAACGGCTCGGGCATGCACGTGCACCAGTCGCTGTGGCAGGGCGACACTCCCCTGTTCTACGACGAGGCCGGCTACGGCGGCCTTTCCGACATCGCCCGCTGGTACATCGGCGGTCTGCTCAAGCACGCGCCGTCGCTGCTGGCGTTCACCAACCCCACGGTGAACTCCTACCACCGCCTGGTGCCCGGCTTCGAGGCCCCGACCAACTTGGTCTACTCGGCTCGCAACCGCTCGGCCTGCATCCGGATTCCGCTCACCGGCTCGAACCCGAAGGCCAAGCGCATCGAGTTCCGCTGCCCCGACCCGTCCAGCAACCCGTACCTGGCGTTCGCCGCGTGCCTGCTGGCCGGCCTGGACGGTGTGCAGAACAAGATCGAGCCGCTGGCTCCGGTGGACAAGGACCTCTACGAGCTGCCGCCCGAGGAGCACGCGCTGGTGCCGACCGTCCCGGCTTCGCTGGACGCGGTGCTCGACAAGCTGGAAGCCGATCACGACTACCTGCTCGCCGGCGACGTGTTCACCCCGGACCTGATCGAGACCTGGATCGACATGAAGCGCAGCGACATCGAGGCGATCCGGCTGCGTCCGCATCCTCACGAGTTCGAGATGTACTACGACCTCTGAGCTCGAAAAAGCGTAGGTCTGCTCGACTGCCCCGGGGCTTCGGCCCCGGGGCAGTTCTGCGCGTGCGATCAGCTGGCGCAGAAGCCGAGCATCTCGACGAGCGCCCGCTGCTCGCTGACGTCGACCGAGAGGTCCCACGTGGTTTTGATCGCGATCCAGCGTCGGGCGTAGTCGCACTGGAATTGCTTCCTGGGCCGCCACGCGGCCGGGTCGCCACTGCCCTTGCTCGCATTGGTCGGCCCGTCGACGGCTGCCAGTTCCGTGAGGTCGTTGGCGAAGACCCCCCGCCGCTCGTCCGACCAGTCCGTTGCACCGGACACCCAGGCCTCGGCAAGCGGCACGATGTGGTCGACCTGGATGGCCTGGGCTTCTACCTGGTCCTTGAGGTTGGCGAACCTGAGTTCCTTGCCCGAGTACGGATCCGTCCACGCCCCCGCCACGACATCGTGGTCGCAGCTGCCCTGAACGACCACTCGAACCGTGCCCGGAATCGCGTCCCGATACAGCACGTCGTCACGCTGGTTGCAGCCGTTGCCGTCAACGTCGACCCAGCCGTCGCCGAACGCACTACGCAGGTAGCCCAGGCTCGCCGGCGAGATCCGTGGGCCTAACCGCAACGCGTCCAACTGCTCGGTCGCAGCGGTGGCGTTCGGCGGTTCGTTCGGCCCGTCCGTCGGGCTGGCCGCTGATCCGGTCGTCGGCGCTGGTGCCATCGCGTTCGGGTGATCAACCGACGCTCGCCCGTCCGTTGTGCAGGAGGTCAGGCAAAGCACCGCACCAATTGCGACCAACGTCGCTAGCGCAACGCTTGAGTTCACGCCTTCTCGCAGGCGATGCCATCGCCGTCGCGGTCTAGACCCCGGTTGTGTGACATCGCCGTCTTGTACACGCTGTTGGACTTCTTGAAGTTGGTCACTTTCCTGCCAGAGGATTGGTCCTTCGCGCCCACCTT
>JAKOQD010000167.1 GCA_029778515.1 Actinomycetes bacterium | reverse complement strand
GGTGGTCAGGACGTTGTCCTGCTGGTTGCGAAGGCCGGAGTGCTGCCGGTGTCGAGTTCGAGCATCGACCAGGTGGGGCTGCGCGAGTGCGAGCAGATCATGGGCATCGACTTCCTCAGCCACCTCGATCCCAGCCTGCGTCCCGGCACCGCCGCCTATGCGGGGGACGCCTGATGACCGCTCTCGCCGATCCCACCCCTCGGCTGATCAGCCCCAGCCCTCGCGTGGTTGAGCCTGTCGGGACCACAGCACCTGGAACCGACTCAGTCCCTTCGCCAAGTGCAGCGAGCGTAAGTCACCTCGGCCGGTGGGACGCCCCGTCCTGCCCGACCACCGGTGGCCGGATGAACCACCAGCCAGGGGTGGTGGTGATCGGCTCCGAACTGACCCCCGAGCAGGTCGCCGACGTCGCGATCGGCCACGCAACCGTCGCGCTGAGCGGGAACGAAGTGCTCGAGCGCCTGGCCAGAGCGCGGGCCGTGGTCGACGACGCGCTGGCCACCGGCGTGCCGACCTACGGGTTGAACCGGGGTCTCGGCCCGCTGCGCAACAGCGAGGTCCCGGACGAGCTGATGGCCGATTTCCAGCGCTTCGTGATCGTCAGCCACGCGGCGGCGATCGGCGAGCCGCTGTCGCGCACCGAAGGCCGCGCAGCCCTGCTGGCCCGGATCAACACCCTTGCCAGGGGTGCTTCCGGGGCTTCGGAGGCACTCTTCCGCGGACTCTTCGACCTACTTCGGCTGGACGTGATCCCGGTCATTCCCGACCAGGGCTCGGTGGGCGCGGGCGACCTCTCCCAGATGGCCGCGATCGGCCTGGTGCTGATCGGCTCCGGTCGTGCCTGGCTGCCGGGCCAGGACGAGATCGTCCCCGGCGCGGTGGCGCTCGCGGCGGCCGGGCTAGCGCCCGTCCAGCTCGCCGCCAAGGACAGCCTCGCGCTGGTCGGCTCGAACGCGCTCTCGGTGGCTACGGCTGCGCTCACCCAGCGGCGGTCCGTCCTCCTGGCCGAGGGTGCTGATCTGGTCGCCGCGCTCACGGTGGAGGCTCTGGGTGCGAACCTCAGCCCGTTCGACGCGCGAGCGTTGACCGCGCGTCCGCTGCCCGGGCAACAGGCCAGTGGAAGCCGGATCCGCACTGCGCTGGCCGGTGGCGACCTGGCTCGTGGCGTCCGCGCGTCCACCTCGGTGCAGGACGCGGTGTCGCTGCGCACGGTGCCGCAGGTGCACGGTGCGCTGCTGGACGAACTGGACGAACTGGCGGGCGTGCTCACCGTCGAACTGAACTGCGCGCCGGACAACCCCTTCCTGGACATCGAGTCGGGCGAGTTCATTTCCAACGGCAACTTCTCGATCACCAACCTGGCGATCCGGTTCGACGCACTGCGGATCGCGCTGGCCCACGTCGCGAAGCTCGCCGAGCGCCGGGTGGCAATGCTGGTGCGCCAACTTCGACAGGGGCTGCCCCTGGTTGACCAGGTGCAGGCGGTCACGTCCGCGACGGGGTACGTGACGCCCGTGATCCTCGCCCAAACCGCCTCCGCGCTGCTGGCCCAGGTCAAGCACGCGGCCTCGCCGATCTCGCTACCGGTTCGCCGGTGGGCGACGGGGTGGAAGACCACTCGTCCATGGCCTACTCGTCCGTGCGCGTCACAGACGGCGTGCTGGACGTGGTGGAACAACTGTTGGCCGTCGAGGCGCTGCTGGCCGCGACGGTCATCTCGATGCATCAGCTTCGGCATCCCGCCGAGCTCGGTTCGCCCGTCGAGCGGTTGCGTGCGGCCATCATTGATGTGACCGGACGGACGCAGGTGACCGCTGAGGTGATCGAGTGGGTGATCGAAGCGCTACGCAGGGAGCGTCGAGGGGACGACCTCTCCGAGATGCGCGCGCCCGTGTTTCGGACTCCGGTGTCGAACCACGACCAGGAGGTGCTCCGGCATGATCAGCTTCACTGATGTCACCAAGGTCTATCCGGGCGGCACCACTGCGGTCGGCGGGCTGACCCTGACCGCGCCGACCGGGAAGATCACGGTGCTGGTGGGGCCATCCGGCTGCGGCAAGACCACCTCGCTGCGGATGATCAACCGGATGATCGAGCCCACCTCAGGTTTGATCACCATCGACGGCAGGGACACGGCGAACCTGAACGCGAACGAACTGCGCCGCGGCATCGGCTACGTGATCCAGAGCGGCGGCCTGTTTCCGCACCGCACCATTGTCGACAACATCGCCACCGTGCCGCTGCTGCTCGGCTGGGGACGCGCCAAGGCCCGCGCAGAGGCGCTCGAGTTGCTGGAGCGCGTAGGCCTCGCCCCGGAACTCGCAAACCGCTACCCGAACCAGCTCTCCGGGGGTCAGCAGCAGCGCGTCGGCGTGGCCAGGGCGCTGGCCGCCGACCCGCCGGTGATGCTGATGGACGAGCCGTTCAGTGCGGTCGATCCGGTGGTTCGCGATCAACTGCAGGACGAGTTCCTGCGGCTGCAGGCCGAGTTGGGCAAGACCATCGTGTTCGTCACCCACGACATCGATGAGGCGATCAAGCTCGGCGACCAGGTGGCCGTGCTCCGGGTCGGCGGGACGCTGGCCCAGCTCGACAGCCCGGAACGCTTGCTGGCGGACCCCGCCGACGACTTCGTGGCCGACTTCCTCGGCCGCGACCGCGGCTATCGCGGGCTGGCGTTCCAAGCGGCGCCCGACCTACCGATTCGCCGTGAGCCAACGGTCGCGCTCGGGGCAAGCGTGGCGGACGCGCGGCAGGCGGCCGGCGGCGAAGATTGGCTGCTGGTGGTGGACGAGGCGGGCGCACCGGCCGGATGGGTGGAGCTCTCCGGGCTGGCCGGGCCCATCGACCGGGACGATCTGCACCGTGGCGGCACGGTAGCGCGCGCGGGCGGGTCGCTGCGTGCGGCGCTGGATGCGGCCCTTTCGGCTCCCAGCCGCCGCGGCGTGCTGGCTGACGCCGACGGCCGGCTGGTCGGCACCGTCCGCGCCCAGGACGTTCTCGCGGCGATTGAGCGCGACCAGACGCTCCCTGAGCCGAGGCCTAGCGATCGGGCTGCGACATGAAGTGGTTCCTCGACCACCTGGACGAGGTGGGCTCGCTGCTGGTGACACATGCGGTGCTGGCGGTGATTCCGCTGGTCATCGGCCTGATGTTGGCAATCCCACTGGGTTGGCTGGCCCGGCGTTACCGTGGGCTGCGGACGCCCCTGGTCGCCGGCACCGGCCTGCTCTACACGATTCCGTCGCTGGCGCTGTTCATCCTGATGCCGCTGGTGCTCGGCGCCGGCATCCTGAACCCGCTCAACGTCGTGGTGGCCCTCACGATCTACACGGTTGCGCTGCTGGTGCGCACGGTGGCGGACGGGCTTGCGGCGGTCCCAGATGAGGTCACCCAGGCGGCGACCGCAATGGGCATCGGACGCGTCCGGCGTTTCTTCACTGTCGACCTGCCGCTTGCGGTGCCGGTGATTGCCGCCGGGCTGCGGGTGGCCGCGGTGAGCAATGTCTCGATCGTCTCCGTGGCTGCGCTGCTGGGCATCGAGCAGCTGGGTTCGCTGTTCACGGACGGGTTCGCCCGAAACTTCCTCGACCCGATCATCGTCGGAATCCTGGCCTGCATGGTGCTCGCGGTGGCCCTCGACTTGGCGATTCACGGGCTGACCCGCGTCCTAACGCCGTGGCAACGAGCGGGGAGGGCGGCATGAACCTGTTGTGGGAGTGGCTGGCCGACCCCGCGCACTGGCAGGGCGCGGACGGGATCCCCGTCCGAACTCTCGAACATCTGCTCTACAGCGCGATCACGCTGGTGCTGGCCGCAGTCGTCGCAGGGCCGCTGGGCCTGTGGATCGGGCACACCGGCAAGGGGCGGGTGCTGGTGGTGAACCTGGTGAACGGCATGCGTTCGGTGCCCACGCTCGGCCTGTTGTTCGTGGCCGTGCTGGTGGCCGGGCCGCTGCTGGCCGGCAACATCGCTTTCCTCGTGCCGGCGATCTTCGTGCTGGTGATCCTCGCGATTCCGCCGATCCTTGCCGGTGCGTACGCCGGCGTGGAGAGCGTCGATCCGTCCGCTCGCGACGCGGCCCGGGGAATGGGCATGAGCCCACGGCAGTTGCTATTCGACGTGGAGATCCCCTGCGCGTTGCCGCTGCTGTTCAGCGGCCTGCGCTCGGCCGCGCTCCAGGTGGTGGCCACGGCGACCATCGCGGCTTCAGTGAGTGTTGGTGGTCTCGGCCGGTTCCTGATCGACGGCCAGGCCTACCGCGATTACGGCCAGATGGCCGGTGGGGCGCTGCTGGTCGCCCTACTGGCGGTGTTGGTTGATCTCGTCTTCGCCGGAGTCCAACGCCTGGTGGTTTCGCCAGGACTGAGCGCACCAAGGGCCACCGGACGATGTCGTCGCTCGATCCGCCGGCTCATCCCATCCACCTGAACAAAGGACCATCCAATGAAGAAACTGACCACTATCCTCGCCTCGACCATCGCCGCGATCGCGCTGACGGCGTGCGCGTCCGGCGACCCGCTGGCTGCCGCACCGTCGACTTCGTCCGCGCCCGCCGGAAGCTCGGCTGCGCAACCGGCGATCGTCGTCGGCTCGGCGAACTTCCCTGAGAACGAGCTTCTCGCTGAGCTGTACGCGGGCGCCCTCGAAGCCAAGTCCATTCAAGTGACCCGGAAACTGAACATCGCCTCGCGCGAGACGTACGTGCCTGCGCTGAAGTCGGGCGAGATCGACCTGATCCCGGAATACACCGGCGCTTTCGCCAAGTACCTCAATCCGGACGCGGACACGTCCGACGAGGCGACGGCATTGGCCTCGTTGAAGGCCGCGTTGCCCGAGAACCTCGTGGCGCTCGAGCCGTCCAGCGCGCAGGACAAGGACTCGATCACGGTCACCAAGGAGACCGCGGACAAGTACTCCCTGAAGACCATCGAGGATCTGGTGCCGGTTGCCGGCGAACTGGTGCTCGGTGGCCCGCCGGAGTGGAAGGAACGCGCCGCTGGCATTCCCGGCCTGAAGAAGACCTACGGGCTGGAGTTCAAGGAGTTCAAGCCGCTGGACGTGGCCGGTCCGCTGACCGTGCAGGCGCTGAAGAACGGCCAGGTGCAGGCGGCGAACCTGTTCACCACCGACCCGGCGATCAAGGCGAACAACTTCGTCTCGCTGGAGGACACCAAGAGCTTCTTCGGTGCGCAGAACGTGATCCCGGTGCTGACCAAGTCGAAGGCCACGCCCGAGGTGTCCGCCGCACTCAACGCGGTCTCGGCCAAGCTCGACACCGACTCCCTGGCCACGCTGGTGACCAAGGTGGTCGTCGACAAGGCGGACGCAGCCGACGTTGCCGCCGAGTGGTTGAAGGCTAGCGGCCTGGCCTGATCGGGAACGACCCCGAACCTCTCGGGTGATCGAGCTTGTCGAGACCCTGCCAAGTGGTCTCGACAAGCTCGACCAGCCGCAGCAAGCCCGGCTCCACCCTCATCCCGGCGTAGGCCGGGATCTCGCAGCGACCCGTCCACCGTCATCCCGGCGTAGGCCGGGATCTCGCACCGCAATCAGTGGATCTGAGCTAAACCAGGAAGCGATAGAACGGACTGTCGGACGCGACCACTTCGAACGTGATCGGGCTTGCGTCCATCTTCAGCAGTAGATCAGCGAACGAGTTGGGATCCCCGAGTTCGATGCCCACCAGTGCCGGACCGGTCTCGCGATTGCTGCGCTTCACGTACTCGAACAGAGCGATGTCGTCGTCAGGGCCGAGCACCTCGTCCAGGAAACGCCGCAGCGCGCCCGGTTCCTGCGGGAAGTTCACCAGGAAGTAGTGCTTGCGGCCCTCGTAGACCAGCGACCGCTCGACGATCTCGGCGTACCGGGAGACATCGTTGTTGCCGCCGGAGACCAGCACAACCACGGTCTGGCCCGGCTCGGGCTGATACAGACCGAGCGCCGCCGCCGCCAGCGCGCCGGCCGGCTCGGTGACAATGCCTTCGGTCTGGTAGAGCGACAGCATCTCGGAGCAGATCCGGCCCTCAGGCACTGCGACGAGTTGTGGGCCGTGCTTCTGCACCTCGGCAAAGGTGAGGTCGCCCGCTCGCCGCACGGCGGCACCGTCCACGAAGGTGTCGATCCGATCCAGTTGCACCGGCTGGCCGGCGGCCACCGCCGCAGCCATGGACGCGGCTGCGGCTGGCTCAGCACCCACCACCAGGGTCTGTGGATACCGCTCGGAAAGGTATGCGAGACAGCCGGAGATCATGCCACCGCCACCCACCGGAGCGACCAGCACGTCGGGTGCGCGGCCGAGCTGCTCGACGATTTCCTTCGCCACAGTGCCTTGACCGACGATCGTGTCGGGGTGGTCGAACGCCGGTACGACGCTTGCTCCCGTCCGCGCAGCTTCGGCCAGGGACGCCGCGGCCGCCTCGTCGTAGGTGTCGCCGGTCACGACCAGTTCGACGCGACCCTCACCGAGCGCGATGATCCGTTCCCGCTTCTGCCGGGGGGTGGTGGCCGGTACGAAGATGCGACCGCGGATGCCGAGGCGCGCGCACGCGAAGGCGACTCCCTGGGCATGGTTGCCGGCGCTGGCGCAGATGACGCCGGCAGCGCGCTCGGACGCGTCGAGTTGCGCGATCACGTTGTATGCGCCGCGGATCTTGTACGAACGGACGGGTTGCAGGTCCTCCCGCTTGAGCCAGATCGAGGCACCCGTCGCGGCGCTGAGCCGATCGTTGGGCTGAAGCGGGGTACGAGTGACCACCCCCGCGAGGCGTTGCGCGGCCGCGTCCACCGCGTTGGCATCGATCGTCACCGGCTCATTGTGGCACCGCGGCGATGCGATGACGCCGCAGCGCTTGGTGGGAGCCGGGTCGATCCGGATTCCGGTGAAGAGATACTCGCCTAGGGCGAGTGCTTACCCAGCACTGCGTATCCCAGCTAGGGCATTCGCCCCACGCCGGGACACCCTCTGAGGCGACCCGCTGGAGCAGTCGTAAAGACCTGGTTCGGGGGGAGGCCCGCAGCTGTTGGATAGCTACGTGACGCAGCGGCTGTACGAACAGCAGTTGAGCCAGCTGAACGTCGAGAACGAGCGAATGCGTCGCATCCGCGAGTGCAACCAACTGGCCGGCGACAGCCCAGCCGATGGGCCACTGCCGATCGCCCAGTGGTGGAACTCGCTCCGCGCCCGCATCGATGTGTTCCTGACCGACCATCACTGGACCCACCATCCGACTGCTGCCGGCACGGCCGGCTGATTCGCGCCGGCCGGCGTGGGGGCGCCGTCGGTGCGCACAATTACCGTCGCCGGTAGAGGGCGCGGGCCGGCGAGCCTGAGGCGGCGACGCGGCAACTTCTGGCCGCGCAGGCGGTGCTGTCGGAGGATCGCGTCCGAGCGTCTGGCCGCCCTGCTCGGCGCCCTCCCTGCGGACGGCTATCCCTGCGCGCTGGCCGCCGCGGCACGCGCCGAACTCACCCGCGCGGGTGAGGCGTGGTCGGCGGTCGCGTCCGCGCTGGCGGACTTCCCCGGTGCGCCGGCCAAGCTGGTACGTGCAGGCCCGGACGGCGATCGCCGGCGGCGACCGGGCCGGGCTTGCGAGGGTTCAGCGAGCGGTCGAGACGGCCGGTTATCGCGCGATCCTCGGACCGATAGGTGCTGGGTCTGGGCCCGGTAGGCCCGCCGACGATCCGCTGACCGCCCGCGAGCGGGTGGTGCTCGACCTGGTCGCGCGCGGCTGGTCGAATCGCCAGATCGCCGACCAGTTGCGGATCAGTCCGAAGACCGTCAGTGTCCACTTGTCGGCGATCCTGACCAAGCTCGGCGCGGCCACCCGGACCGAGGCCGCCCTGCACGCCCGTCCGGCAACTGGCCCGGCCCGGGTATGGGGGCGCCTCTCGTGACGCGTTCAGCAGGCTCCTACTAGGCAGTCTGCGCGGTCACGCCTTTCGCCCGTGGTCCCTCCAGGGCTACGAGTTCGTCCAGCGTCGGCTGTGGCCGGGTGAGTTCTTCGAGCTTCGCGCGTCCGATTATCGGGGCCACGCCAGCCGCGTCCTCGACCAACTCGTTGCTCGTCAGCGGACGCACCGCAGCCTCAGACGCGCTCACGCTCGGTAGCTCCTTGTCGGTCAGCTTGAGCTCGCGCAGCTTGCGCGCGGTCGGGAACACCCGTCCTTCGATCGAGCCCACCGCCTCGTTGTAAGCGCCCACCGCGCTGGTCAGCGAGCGTCCGACCTTGTCGAAGTGCTTTCCCAGCGTGCCGAGCCGGTCGTACAGCTCACGGCCGAGGTTGAACACTTCGTTGGCGGACTCGGCCAGCGCCACCTGCTTCCAGGTGAAGGCTGCGGTTTTCAGCGTCGCGATCAGCGAACTCGGCGTGGCCAGCATGATGCCGCGCTCTGCGGCGTACTCCAGCAGCGAGGGCAGCTGGTTGTAGGCCTCCGCGGCCAGCGCCTCGCTGGCGAGAAACAGCACCACGTACTCGGGAGTTGAGCCGCCTTCGGCCTTGAAGTAGTCCTTCTTGGACAGCTGATCGACGTGGGTCTGCACGTTCTTGGCGAACTGCTGCAGCAGCCGGCTCCGATCGGACTCCTCCGCAGCGTCGTGCGCGTCCAGGAACGCGCTCAGCGGCACCTTCGAGTCGACGTAGATGAACCGGCCGTCGGTCAGCATCACCTTCAGGTCGGGCCGGATGGTCGCTCCCGACGTGGTTTGGGTGGTCTGCTGCTGCACGAAGTCGCAGTGCTCGACCATGCCCGCCAGCTCTACCACCCGCTTGAGTTGCAGCTCGCCCCAAGCGCCGCGCACCTGCGGCTTGCGTAGCGCGGTCACCAATGCGGCGGTCTCGCGGCGGAGGGTGTCGCCGGTCAGCCGGACCGCGTCCACCTGGTTGCGCAGATCGGTGGCCATCACCGCGCGTTCCTTCTCCACTTCGGCCAGGCGTTCGTTGAAGCGCTGCAGGCTCTCCTTGACGGGTGCGAGCATCAGGTCGGTGGCCCGCTGGCGCTGCTCGGCGGTCTCGTTGAGCTGCCGGGTCTGCTGCTGGACAGTCTCGGCGGAGAGCGCCTTGAACTGGTTGACCAGCTGCTCGCGATCGGCGGCGATCTTCTCCGCGCGCTCGATCGCGCCGTCGCGCGCGGCCTCAGCAGCCGCGAGCTTGGCTTCGGCTGCAGCAGCCGACGCCCGGGCGCTCGCCAGAATGGCCTGGGCCTCGGCCCGCTCGGTGCGGGCGTCGGCGGCATCGCTCTGTGCGACCGCGACTTCGAGGGCCACCCGAGTTGCGTCCGAGCGCGCCTGCGCGGTCTCGCCCCGTGCCCGCTCAGCTTCGGATCGCAGCCGTTCGGTCTCGGCGACCGCCTCCGCGTCCGACTTGCCGGCGAACGCGCGCAGCACCAGCCAGGCGACGATCGCGCCGAGCGCGATGCCGACCACCAACCAACCCAGGAACTCCATG
>JAKOQD010000166.1 GCA_029778515.1 Actinomycetes bacterium | reverse complement strand
CAGACCCGCGAGGGCGGCGATCACTCCGGCGACCAGTAGTCGTAGCACCACCCACAGGATCCGCCGGCTCGGGATCGGCAGCCGCCGGCGCAGCACGGCCCAGGCGATCACCAGCGTCACCCAGTACGCCATCGAGTACCCGAGCGCCAGGGCCAGCACCTTGGACTCCACGGGCGCTGCGTAGAACAGCGGCAGGGAGAACCCGACCATCAGGATGTTGTAGACGATCGTCAGGAAGAACGGCGTGCGGGTGTCCTCCAGGGAGTACCAGCCCCGCAGCAACACGTAGAACAGGCTGAAGGGCAGCAGTCCCAGCGCGAAAGCGACCACTACCAGCCCGGCGTACGTCGCGGCGATGCCGGAGCCGGCACCGAAGCCGAAGATGACTGTCGCGATCATCGGACCGGCCACCCCCAGGCAGACCGCCGCCGGGATGATCAGCACCGACACCATCCGCATACCGTCGGAGACGTAGGCGGCCACTTTGTGGTCGTCCTTGGCCGCCGCGGCCCTGCTCATCCGCGGCAGCAGAGCGGTCATGATCGAGATCGTGATCACCGAGTGCGGCAGCATGAAGACCAGGTAGGCCTTCTGGTAGGTGGTCAGACCCTGCGCGACCACGTTCGCCTCGCTGGCCAGCACGTTTGCCAGGGTTGCCAACCGGGTCACCACGATGAAGCCAAGCTGGTTGATCAGCACCAGGCCGATGGTCCACAGCGCGAGCCGCCCGGTGTGTGCCAGACCGAACCCGCGCAGGCCGCGCATGTAGCCGAAACGGAAGCCCGAGCGCAACAGCACCGGCACCAGGACCAGCGCCTGCAGCGCCACGCCCATGGTTGTCATGACCCCTAGCCACAGCACCTCGCTGTCAGTGATCGTGGCCACCGATACCTGGTCACCGGCGACCCATAGGAACGCGAAACAGGCGAAGATCACCACGATGTTGTTGACGATCGGCGCGAACATGGGCGACCCGAAGTGGCCGCGGGCGTTGAGGATCTGGCTGAACATCGTGTACAGGCCGTAGAACAGGATCTGCGGCAGGCACAACCGCGCGAACGCCACGGCCAGGCCGAACTCCCGGGCGGAGTACTGGCTAGTGGCGTACAGGTGCACGATCCACGGCGCGGCGATCACCGCGACCACGCTCAGCGCCAGCGTCACCATGCACACCAGTCGCAGCAGCCGGTTGGCGTACCCGTGGCCCCCGTCGGCGTCATCCTTCATATGCCGGACCAGCTGCGGGATGAACACCGCGTTCAGCGCTCCGCCGGCGACCAGGATGTAGATGATGTTGGGCAGCGAGTTCCCGAGGCTGTAGGTGTCGGCCAGGGTGCCGAAACCGATGGCGGCCACCAGTGCCATGTCCCGGACCAAACCGGTGGCCCGTGACGTGATCGTGCCGACGGCCATCAGGGCACTGGATCGCAGCACCCCGGCCTGCTCACTCATGGGCGTGCTCGCTTCGCTCGTGCTCGGTGTGCCGGGCCCGCCGGCGCCGCACGAAGTTCATGCCGAGCAGAAACGCGAGGATGACGAACGCACCGGTGACCACAT
Organism: Actinomycetes bacterium; assembly: GCA_029778515.1. Next base: position 1,192 of record JAKOQD010000166.1, on the reverse strand, counting down.
AGGCCGCAGCCTGCGAGTACGCGGTGGTGCGGACCAGGACCTCCACCGGCTGCCCGTACCGGCGGCCGGCGGGAGTGGTGAGCTGGATCTTGACAGGAAGCGTGCCGGCACCCGCCACGGTCGCTTCCACCTCCAGGCTCACCTTGCGCCCGGCCGGAACCTCGAACGGTTCGATCTCGTCGGCCGACAACCTGGCGGGCTGGTCCGATTCCAAGCGGATCCCGACGGTTACTTCCTGGTCGAGGTCGTTGGCCACCGTCACTGGGATCCGTCCGGTGTCCCCCGGGAGGGTGAACGTGCCGGTCGTGGCCACCCGCACCCCTGCGGTCGCGGCACGCACCTGCTCACTGACCAGTCGCACCAGGCTGGCGCCTTCGGGCAGGTTCGCTCGCCACAGACCCGAGGTCTGGCGGGCTACGGACTCGTCGTAACCGATCGCCGGCTCGGTCAGGATCGCTTGCAGCCGGGCGGCGGCGCGCTGCTGGTCTCGCACGTCACTCATGTAGGACGACGGGAGTTCGGCGGCCCGCTGCGCGGGGGTGTACGGCACGCGGCTGCGGGGCAGGTCCAGAGACTGCCGGCGGGCCTTGCCCATGCCGACCAGCCGCGCGTAGGGGACGTCCTGCAACGCCCGCAGGGTCTGCCGTACGAAACTGGCCCGCGGGTTCCACAGCGGATCGGGTGCAGCGACGATGCTGCGGGCAGCGTCGGGCAATTCCCCGGCGGTCATGGCGATCTCGGCCAGGAACCGCTGGCGGGCCAGCAGCGCCTCTCCCCGGTTTGCCTGCGGCATCGCCAGCGCGGCGGACAGGCCGCTGTCGGCCAGGACCAGATCGATCCCGGCCCAGGAGGTGAAGGCGTCCGGGGTGTAGGTGACTGCGGGAGTGGGCGGCACGGCCGTGTCGGCCATCAACACCGACGTCGCCCCGGCCTGGGAAAGACTGCGCAGCGCACTGGGCGTCAGGGCCCCACCGGGCGGCCAGGCGAGAACCTTCTCGACGTCCTCACCCGTCGCCGCCGAGACGTCGGCGGCTGCGCGCTGGGTGGCCACCGCGATGGTCTGTTTCATGTCGGCGCGTTCCAACGCCATCACGTCCGGCAGAGCGTACGAGGTCGCAACCGTGGGGGATCCTTCGGTGACTCGCTTGACCGAGGTCAGCCAGTCCCGTGCCTGGGCCGAACCGCCCCCTGT
>JAKOQD010000026.1 GCA_029778515.1 Actinomycetes bacterium | reverse complement strand
CTCAAGGTCTACTCGGGCCCTGAGCATCCCCACAGCGCGCAGAAGCCGCAGCCGTACCAGATCACCCAGATCGCTCAGTGAGTCAAGGAATCAACGTGACCGAAACCGTGGAAGAGACCACCGTCGACGAGGTCGTCCCCTTCGTTGAGGACGATCGTGAGATCGCCTACCGCGCCGAGGCTGTGGCCAGCGCTCCGCTGCCGGGCGGCCGTCCGGCGGTCGTCGCCCCGGGTGCTGCCACCGGTCGCCGCAAGGAGGCGATCGCCCGGGTGCGGATCCTCCCCGGCACCGGCCAGTTCTCGATCAACGGTCGCACCCTTGAGGACTACTTCCCGAACAAGCTGCACCAGCAGACGGTCAACGAGCCCTTCGTGACCGCAGCGGTGATGGGTTCCTACGACGTGATCGCCACGATCGTCGGCGGCGGTGTGACCGGCCAGGCCGGTGCGCTGCGTCTGGGCATTGCCCGTGCGCTGAACGCAGTGGACGTCGAAGCCAGCCGTCCGGCGCTGAAGAAGGCCGGCCTGCTGACCCGCGACGCCCGCGTCAAGGAACGCAAGAAGGCTGGCCTGAAGAAGGCCCGCAAGGCGCCGCAGTACAGCAAGCGCTGATTTCGGTCGGGCGATGGCTCGACTGTTCGGCACCGATGGGGTGCGCGGCACCGCGAACCTCGAACTGACCGCGGAGATAGCGCTGGAATTGTCGGTCGCTGCTGCCCACGTGCTGGGCGAGGCGGGCGCGTTCCAGCGCTCCCGGCGTCCCGTTGCCCTGGTGGGCCGGGACACCAGGGCAAGCGGCGAGTTCCTTGAGGCCGCGGTGGTAGCCGGGCTCGCGTCCGCGGGCGTGGACGTGGTTCGCCTCGGCGTGATCCCGACCCCGGGCGTCGCGCATCTGGTGGGTCAACTGGACGCCGATCTGGGCGTGATGCTCTCGGCCAGCCACAATCCGATGCCCGACAATGGCATCAAATTCTTCGCCCGCGGAGGCGTGAAGCTCGACGACGACATCGAGGATGCCATCGAGGAGCGCATGGCCGAGGTGTGGCTGCGGCCCACCGGAGCCGGCGTCGGCCGGGTCGCGGACGATCCGGGCGCGATCGAGTCCTACATCGCGCACCTGGTCGCCAGCCTCGGTCCGGACGCCAGCCTGCAAGGGCTGAAGGTCGTGGTCGACTGTGCCCACGGAGCCGCCCACGTCACCGGCCTGGCCGCATTCGAGGCCCAAGGCGCGGAAGTGGTGGCGCTGCACGCTTCCCCGGACGGCCTGAACATCAACGACGCCTGCGGGTCCACCCACATGGGTGCGCTGCAGGCCGCCGTGGTCGAGCACGGTGCCGATCTCGGCATCGCGCTGGACGGGGACGCGGACCGCTGCCTGGCCGTGGACGCCACCGGCGAGATCGTGGACGGTGACCAGATCCTGGCGGTTCTTGCCCTGGCGATGCGCGAGAACCAGACCCTGCACAGCGACACCGTGGTGGCCACGGTGATGAGCAACCTCGGCTTCATCAACGCCATGCGGGCCGAGGGCATCGCCGTCGACCAGACCAAGGTGGGCGACCGCTACGTGCTTGAGGCGATGAACGCCAACGGCTTCACGCTGGGTGGCGAGCAGTCCGGGCACGTGATCATGAGCGAGTTCGCCACGACCGGCGACGGCGTGCTGACGGCGCTGCACCTGGCCGCGCGCATGGTCCGCACCGGCAAGCCGCTGCGTGAACTCGCCGCGGTGATGGTCCGGCTGCCGCAGGTGATGATCAACGTCCCGAACGTCAACAAGGTGCGCGCCGGCATCGATCCGGTGGTGAACGCCGCCGTTTCGGCCGCCGCCCGCGAACTCGGCCGGGCGGGACGGGTGCTGCTGCGTCCGTCCGGCACCGAACCGCTGGTTCGGGTGATGGTCGAAGCCGGCACCGAAACCCAGGCGGACGAGATCGCCCGGCGACTGGCCGGAGTGGTCAAGGAGCGGCTCTCGCTCGAGCCGGCGTAGCCCTACTCGGCGGCGCTACGGACGCGCTTCGCGATCCGGCTGAGCGCCGAATCGGTGATGTTCAGCAGCGAGGCGATCTCGCGCTGCGGCAGGCGGCGCACCAAATCGGGACGGTTGGTGGCCAGCGTGCGGTAGCGCTGCTCGGCCGGGAACTTCTGTGAAGCCAGGTCCTGAGCGAGCGCGGCGTTGTTCAGCAGCGCGATGGTCGCCAGCAGTTGCGCCCAGGGCTGATGTCGCTCGGCGAGTTCGGCGATCACGGAGCCGGGGCAGCGCAGCACCACTGACGGCTCCAGCGCGATCAGGGTGTGCATCGCGATATCGCGATCGACCTCGGCCAGGTAGCTCGATCTCGGGTGCAACCCGCGCTGCACGGCCCGCTGTATCCCAGGTAGTTGCAGCACAGTCGGTGCGGCGAAGAGGTCGCCCTCCTCCATCGGGAAAAGGGTTACGCCCTGCGCCGGATCGCTCGGCGATGGGTTGAGCTGAACCTTGACCAGGCCGGCGGTGACGAAATAGACGTAGGGGTCAGACTTGCCCGGGGTCACCAGCCGTTCACCCGCGGCCACCTCCACCCGGTCCATCTGCTCGGCCACAAGGTCCCACTCGGGAAGCTCCACGCCGGCGATCGTCTCGATCGCCATCCGGGGGTGCCGGAGGGAGGCGGCTGGGACTTCCTTGATCTGCATCGAGATCCAATCAGGCGAGTGGGTGATCGAGCGAACAACTATGCCGGGCGATGCCCGCTGCTGGAACTCGCAACTTGGCTTAGGTCAAGCCCGAGGCCCAATTCCTCAAGCGTACGCCGTATCCAGGCGGCGGCCGAGCACGAGGACCTCCTGCTGGGCGTAGCCCAGGTGCGCGTAGAAGTCCAGCACAGCGGCGTTGTCGGTGCGCACCATGAACTGCAGCTTGGGGATGTCCCTGGAAACCAGCCAGTCCTCGGCGGCCAGCATCAACTCGCGGCCTAGGCCGCGCCCGCGCGCCGCGTCCGCCACCGCAAGGTAGTAGACCCAGCCCCGGTGGCCGTCGTGGCCGACCATTGCCGCGCCGATCAGGGCTTCCTGCTCGCGGACGCCCAGCACGGCCGAGGACGGCCCGCGCACCGCCCGCAGGAAGTCCGCGGTCGCGTCGTTCCAGGGACGGGTGAGGCCGGCGTCGTGCCAGAGCGCAACCGCGTCCGCCGCGTCCGCGGCCACCAGCGGCAGGACCGCCACGTCAGACCTTCCGAATTCGCACCCAGCTGACCTGGTGGTCGGTACCCTTGCGCAGGATCGCGGTCGCCCGTCCCCTGGTGGGCCGGATGTTCAGGTCGAGGTTGGGGCCGTTGATCGCGTCCCAGATCGAGCCGGCCTGTGCGGTCGCCTCCTCGCGGCTCAGCTCCGAGAAGCGGACGAAGTACGACAACGGATCGCGGAATGCGGTCTCCCACAGTTGCAGGAACCGGGCGATGTACCAGGACCGGATGTCGTCGTCGGCCGCGTCCACGTACACCGAGAAGTCGAAGAAGTCGCTGACCGCGAGCCCGGTGCTGCCGTTGGCCCGGCGGCGCGCGGGCTGCAGCACGTTCAGGCCCTCAACGATCAGGATGTCCGGCTGGCTCACCGTGACCACCTGGTCGGGCACGATGTCGTAGATCAGGTGCGAGTACACCGGTGCGGTCACGGTCGGCGCGCCCGACTTCACGTCCATGACGAAGCGCAGCAACCGGTGCCGGTCGTACGACTCCGGGTAGCCCTTTCGCTCCAGCAGGCCGAGTTCGGCCAGCTGGGCGTTGGGGAACAGGAAGCCGTCGGTGGTCACCAGGTCGACCCGCGGCTTCGACGGCAGCCGGGACAACAGCTCCTTCAGCAGCCGGGAAGTGGTGGACTTGCCGACCGCAACCGACCCGGCCACGCCGATCACGAACGGCGTCCGCTGGCCGGTCAGGCCGAGGAAGTCGTGGCTGCTGGCGAACAGGGCGCCCGTCCGCTCTGTATAGAGGCTGAGCAGGTCGGTCAGCGGCAGGTAGACCTCGCGCACCTCGGCCGCGTCGGTCGGGTCGCCGATGCCGCGAAGCCGGCGTAGCGTCACCGCGTCCAGGTTGTCCGGGCGAGCCGCGGCCAGCGCCGCCCAATGCTGCCGGTCGAGGGTGAGGTACGGCCCGTAGGGATGGTCCTCCGGGGCGGCGGGCTGGGCCGCCACTGCGGGTTGGGACATTTTCGCACCTCACTGCTGGTCGGGTACCCGGTTGGGCAACGCGCTCTAGTCTGGCAAACGCACCAGTACAGTGACCACCATGTGCGGAATCATCGGATACACGGGCCCTCGGGTCGCGCGCGAGGTGGTGGTCTCCGGCCTGCGGCGCATGGAGTACCGCGGCTACGACTCGGCTGGCGTGGCCGTGCTGGGCGACGACGGCATCGAGATCCGCAAGAAGGCGGGCAAGATCTCCAATCTGGATGCCGAACTCGCGCAGCGCCCCCTGCCAGACAGTGGGACGGGCATCGGGCACAGCCGCTGGGCCACCCACGGCGGGCCGACGGACGCGAACGCGCACCCGCACGTGTCGGCGAACGGCCGGGTGGCGCTGATCCACAACGGCATCATCGAGAACTTCGCCGCGCTGCGAGCCGAGCTGGAGGCAACGGGGGTCGAGTTCAAGTCCCAGACCGACACCGAGACCGCGGCCCAGCTGCTGGGTCTGGAGGTGGCCGGCGGCGCCGACCTGGCGGACGCGATGCGCGCGGTCTGCCGACGGCTGCAAGGAGCGTTCACCCTGGTTGCGATCGACCGCGACCAGCCTGGGCGCCTGGTGGCCGCGCGCCGCAACTCGCCGTTGATGGTGGGCGTTGGGGAGGGCGAGAACTTCGTCGCGTCCGATGTCTCGGCGTTCATCGAGTTCACCCGCTCGGCGATCGAGCTCGGCCAGGACCAGGTGGTCGACGTCACCGCCGACTCGATCGAGGTGACCGACTTCAACGGCGCCCCGGCGGAGAGCCACCCGTTCGAGGTGACCTGGGATCTCTCGGCCGCGGAGAAGGCCGGCTACGACTGGTTCATGCGCAAGGAGATCTACGAGCAGCCGCAGGCGGTCGCCGACACGCTGCTGGGCCGGTTCACCCCAGACGGAGCGCTGAAGCTGGACGAACTGCACATTCCCGAAGCCGAACTGCAGCTGGTCGACAAGATCATCATCGTTGCTTGTGGCAGCGCCTACTACGCAGGCCTGGTGGCCAAGTACGCGATCGAGCATTGGACCCGGGTGGCCTGCGAGGTCGAGATCGCCAGCGAGTTCCGTTACCGCGACCCGATCATCACCGGCTCCACGCTCGTGGTGACGATCAGCCAGTCGGGCGAAACCGCGGACACCCTGATGGCCATCCGGCACGCGCGTGCGCAGCGGGCCAAGGTGATCGCGATCTGCAACACCAACGGCGCCACCATCCCGCGCGAATCGGACGCCGTCATCTACACCCACGCCGGGCCGGAGATCGGGGTCGCGTCCACGAAGGGCTTCCTCACCCAGGTGGCGGCCTGCTACCTGCTCGGCCTGTACCTGGCGCAGGTGCGCGGCACGATGTTCGACGACGAGATCCGTGTGGTGATGTCCGAGCTCGCCGGCACGCCGAAGCTCATCCAGCAGGTGCTGGACGGCCTGGATTCGGTCAAGGAGTTGGCCGCCCGCTTCGTCGACCAGAAGTCGGTGCTGTTCCTCGGTCGTCACGTCGGCTACCCGGTGGCGCTTGAGGGTGCGTTGAAGCTGAAGGAGATCGCCTACCTGCACGCCGAGGGCTTCCCGGCCGGCGAGCTCAAGCACGGCCCGATCGCCCTGGTCGAGGACGGCATCCCGATCTTCATCGTGGTGCCGCCGCAGGGTCGCGACCAGCTGCACGACAAGGTGGTTTCCAACATCCAGGAAGTGCGTGCGCGCGGCGCCCTGACGATCGTGCTCGCCGAGGACGGGGACCACGAGGTCGAGCCGTACGCGGACGTGCTGATCCGGTTGCCGAAGGTGTCCACGTTGTTGCAGCCGCTGGTGGCGATGGCCCCGCTGCAGATGTTCGCCTGCGAGCTGGCGACGCTGAAGGGCTACGACGTCGACCAGCCGCGCAATCTGGCCAAGAGCGTGACAGTCGAATGATCGTCGGCATCGGGCTCGACCTCACCGAGGTCTTCAGGTTCTCCCGGGCGGTGGAGCGGCCCGGGGTGTTGGAGCGGTTGTTCACGACCGCCGAGCGCGAGGATGCGCCCACCGAGCGGCTGGCCGGCCGGTTCGCGGCCAAGGAAGCCCTAGCCAAGTCGCTGGGAGCGCCCCACGGCCTGGTGTGGACCGACGTCGAGGTGCTGCGCGACGACCTGGGCAAGCCCTACTTCGTGTTCTACGGCACGGTGGCTGAGCGGGTGGCTGCCCTCGGCATCGCCAACGTTCACCTCTCGATCACCCACGACGCCGGGGTGGCGGCCGCGATGGTGGTCTGCGAGTCCTGATGGAACGCGGCTACACGGTCGCGCAGATCCGCGAAGCCGAAGCGCGAGCGTTCGAGGTGGTGGCTCCGGGCGAGTTGATGCAGCGTGCTGCCGCGGGGTTGGCCACAGCCATCCTGCGCCGATTGCGCGCTTCCGTCATTCCTGCGCTTCCCACCGTCATCCCGACCGGCTCTGGCCCGACCGTCATCCCGGCGAAGGCCGGGATCCCCAAACCGACCCGGCCGATCCGCGCCTACGGGCGTCGGGTGCTGCTGGTGGTCGGATCCGGCAACAACGGCGGCGACGCCCTTTACGCGGGCGTACGGCTACTGCGCCGCGGCGTCCGGGTCGAGGCGTGGCGCACCGGTTCGGCTGTGCACGCCGCGGCCTGGGCCGACTACCTCGCCGCTGGTGGCCGTGAGGTGCACTCCGCCGCCGCGCTCGACGGTTTGGGTGGCTACGCGTTGGTGGTTGACGGGGTCGCGGGCATCGGTTCGCGTCCGGGACTGGACGGGGCGGTGGCGGAGTTCGCTGGTGCGGTTGCCCGCAGCAACGTGCCGGTGGTGGCGGTCGACCTGCCGTCCGGGTTGGCTCCGGAACCGCCGTTCGCTGCCGAGCCCCACTTCGAAGCCGCACTCACCGTGACCTTTGGCGGACTGAAAGCGTGCCACCTGATGGAGCCGGCGCAGTCGGCCTGCGGCGAAGTCGAATTGGTGGATATCGGTCTTGAGCTTCCCGAACCTGCGTTCGTGCGCTGGGAGGCTTCCGATCTCGCCGCGGCCTGGCCGGTGCCCGACGCAAGCTCGGACAAGTACTCGCGCGGCGTGGTCGGCTTCGACACCGGCTCGCCCAGCTACCCCGGGGCGGCGGTGCTCGGGGTGGCCGGCGCGGTGGGCGCCGGCGCGGGCATGGTTCGCTACCTGGGTTCGCCGGAGGCGGCCGCTCGTGTGCTCGACCGCTTTCCCAACGTTGTGGTCGGCGACGGCCGGGTGCAGGCGCTGGTGCTGGGATCTGGCTGGTGCGATCGTGCTGATCTGGGCGAGGTGGCGCGCGCGGTTGCCGGTGAGGTTCCGGTGGTGCTGGACGCGGACGCGATCCGCCAGCTCAGCGGTCGTGGCCGGCCCGAGGTTGTGCTCACACCCCACGCTGGTGAGCTGGCCGGACTGCTCGGTTGGCGGCGGGAACAGGTTGCCGCCGATCCGGTGGCTGCGGTTCGGGCCGCGGTGGGGCGTACCAACTGCACAGTGCTGCTGAAGGGTGCGACGCAGTACTTGGCCACCCCCGACGATGATCGGATCTGGGTGGCTTTGCCCGGCGTGGCCTGGACCGCGCAGGCAGGTTCGGGGGATGTGCTGGCCGGGATCTGCGGCACTTTGCTCGCCGCTGGGTTGGCCCCGGTCGATGCTGCGCTGGCAGCGGCAAGCGTGCAGGCGCTGACCGCGTCCGCGTACCCGGGACCGTTGCCGCCCCAGGACCTGGCCGCCCGCTTGGTTGTGCCGACTTCGTAAGCGACGGCTCGGCGCGCGGGGTCTGGACGCGGGCTCGCGGACGGTGTTCGGTAAACTCCCGCCTGGATAGAAGGGCGGAAACGTGGTCGAACTAATCATCTTGTCGGTAGTGGTCGCAGCACTCGTCATCGCTGGCGTCTGGTACCTCTTGGTGCGCCGCTCGGCCAACGAGCCGGCCCGCCGAGCAGTAGAGCCGACGCCGGCTCCGGCAGCTGTG
>JAKOQD010000165.1 GCA_029778515.1 Actinomycetes bacterium | reverse complement strand
GCGGCTCGATCGGCGGCCCGGCGTACGCGGCGAGCAAGCCGTCGGCGACGCGCTGCGCGACAGTCATCGGTGCTCCTTCAGTCTCGGGAACAACGCCTCGGCGTTGCGGCGGTCGATACCGGCCCGCAGCGGCGCCGGCAGTTTCATGTCGTCGTATTCCGCTGCCATGTACTTCACCGCGGCAGCGGGGGCGAACGGGTAGTCAGTGCCGTAGAGGATCTTGGTGGGATCGGCCACAGCGCGCAGTGTGGGGAAGGTCGTGGGGGTGCTGGACAGCGCGACGTCGTACCAGAAGTGCTTGAACACCTGCATGCGTTCCCGCACCGCCTTCTTGCGCCGCATAGCCATCTTCGCGAGCCTCCACTTGGGCTCCTCGCGCAGTGAAGTGAGCAGGATCCGGTGCGCGATGTACGGCACGAAGCCGCCGGCGTGGGCCAGGATCCAGCGGATGCGCGGGTACTTCTCGATCGCGCCGGTCAAGATCAGATTGGTGACGGCACGAGTCGTGTCCAGCAAGAAGTCGGCGGTGAACGTCGGGATGCCGGGAACGGGTTCGGCGGGCAACTCCGCCGGATGCAGGAAGACCACCGCGTCGCGTTCGTTCAGGAAGCCCAGCAGGCGGTCGAAGCGAGGGTCGCCGAGGTAGATGCCGGCGTTGTTGGCCAGCAGCACGATCCCGTCGGCGCGCAGCACGTCCAGCGCATAGGTCGCTTCGGCGATCGCGCCGTCCACGTCCGGCAAGGTCAGCGTCGCGAAGAACCCGAAGCTGTGCGGCTGGCGTTCCGCTACAGCTGCGGCGTGCTCGTTGACCCGCCGTGCCCAGTACCGTGATTCCGCGACGTCGCCGAACCAGGCACCCGGCGTGGAGACCGACAGGATGGCCGTCGAGACTCCGTTGGCTGCCATGATCTTCGAGGCCGCGGGCATCGCCCACTCCGGAAGCGGGATGCCGCCGGGACGGATGCCTTTGTCCCGCAGCAGGTCCGCATAGTCCGTAGGAACGATGTGGTGATGGACGTCGATCCGCCCGGGTGGGGTCATGCCGGAACTCCCGACCGCTGAGCCAGGGCCTGCTGCGCGCGCCAATGCTCGCCGGGCCGGGTCACGCTGAACACGAAACGGTCGGGCCGCACCACGATGACGCTGCCAGTCCGAGCGCCGGCTTTGCGCAGCCACCGGCTCCACTGGTCGTCGATCGCCTCCACGTCCTGCACGTCCGGGTCGGCGGTGCTGCCCCGTAGCCCCTGTGGCCGTGCGCCCGGCTCGAAGAGCGTGACCCAACGTGGCGAGAGACCGCTCCAGTCGCCGGTCGTGCGTGGGTCGACGCCGATTCCGATCACGGCCCAACCAGACCCAAGTACGTCGTCCAGCCGGACCGGCCGGCCCGCGCGAGTCCGTACCGGGGGTTGCGGCATCAACGTTCCTTCGACCCCTCGCAAGCCGCGCAGGCGGCGGGGCAGGCCGACATACTGTCCGTGCCGCAATCTCGGGCGCGGCTTGATCTTGGCCTCGGTAAGCGCCGTGCGCAGTACGGGTAGTCGCCGGCTCACCCCGATGACGAGATCACGGGTGCGCACCGCCCAGGGACTCTCCGTCGACACGATGTCCTTGTTGAGCACCGACACCCGGATCATGGCCGAAGCGTGTGGTCGCCGCTCCGACTG
>JAKOQD010000164.1 GCA_029778515.1 Actinomycetes bacterium | reverse complement strand
GCCGAGGCTGCGGTTGCGCGGATCAACGTAGAAGGCACTGTCGGTGCAGCCTTGATCGATTCGATCAAGGGCCACGACGACGTGATCGACGTCACGGTCATCGCGTTCTAGGAAGCCCCTCGACGCTCGTTGAGCGTGCTCGCAGCGAACGCTGGCTGAGCCTGTCGAAAGCAATTGGTCGACGCGGACGACCCTTCGGCAAGTCAGTAACCCGCTCGAGAGTCAGGACCTACGGCGTTGGCTCGCCGCCGGTAACGCTCAGGGTTTCGCCGATCACGTAGCTGGACTCGGCGGACGCGAGGAACACGTACGCGGGCGCCAGTTCGGCCCGCTGTCCGGCGCGTCCGATTGGCCTTATCGACAGGGCGATGATCCGCTGCGCATCCGGCTTTTCCTCATGCAGGTAGCTGATCGCGACGTCGGCACCCTCGCGGGCGAAGGCGATCGCCGTCGCAGCGCCGATGCCGGAGTCGCCACTGGTGATCAACTGGAGTAGAACTCGGGACAGCTACAGTCCAGGAAGCGGAACCCAGGCGGTGGCACGGATGGGACGGTGCCTGCGCCGAGCCCCTTTGCCGCGAGCGCCGCCAGCCCGGCAAGCACCAAAGCCCGCCGCCGGCTGAGCCGGAACGCGTCCAATCCGTTCGCCATTTGAGCATTCTCTGGCAAGCCGTCCGGTCCCGCAGCCCGGATAGCTCACTTGCCACGACAACGCAGCGCCGGACGACCTACCGTTGCCTGGTGAGGGAGTTGCGCATACCGCTGGCACCGGGATTGCCCGGCGGGTTGGTGATCCCGTCCGCCGAACTCGTGGAGCGGTACTCGCACGCATCCGGGCCAGGCGGCCAAGGGGTAAACACGTCCGACTCCCGCGTCCAGTTGTCCTTCGATGTCGAGGCCTCCGGTGCCCTCGACGAGACCCAACGGGCACGCCTGCTGCATCGCTTACGGCCACGGCTGGTCGGCACCACGGTCACGGTCGTCGGGGCCGAGTTTCGTTCGCAGCGCCAGAACCGTGCGGCCGCAAGGGAACGCCTCGCAGCGCTCCTCATCGACGCCCTCGCGCCGCCTTCGCCGCCGCGGCGCGCCACCCGTCCGACCCGTGGTTCGATCGATCGGCGGCTCACCAGCAAGCGCCTGCGCAGCCAACTCAAGCGCAGCCGGACGCGGCCGCTGGACGAATAGCAATGCGCTGACACCGGGTAAGGAGGACGTCATGGACCAATCTGCTGGCACGCCCACCTTCGACGCGATCGTGATCGGAGCCGGCCCCAACGGGCTGGTGGCCGCCAACGCCCTCGCCGACGCCGGTTGGGACGTGCTCGTCCTCGAGGCTCAGGCCGAAGTGGGCGGCGCGGTGCGCAGCGGCACCGTCACCGCGGACGGCTTCACCACCGACCTGTTCAGCGCGTTCTACCCGTTGGCGGCCGCGAGCCCGCTGATCCGCGACCTCGAACTGGACCGGCACGGCCTCGAATGGGTGCAGGCGCCCAACGTGCTCGCCCACCAGCTCGACGACGGCCGTGCGGCCGTCCTGCACCGCGATCCGGAACGCACCGCCGCGGGGTTGGACGAGTTCGCACCCGGTGACGGCGATGCGTGGCTGGAGTTGTACGGGCAGTGGGAGCGCATCCGCGACGGCCTGCTCAGCGCGCTGTTCACACCCTTCCCTCCGGTCATGGCCGGCACCCGAATGCTGCGTGCGCTGCGGGTCGCCGGGGCACTTCGACTGGCCCGACTTGGCGTGACCCCAGTGCGTCGGCTGGGCGAGGAGTTGTTCCGCGGCGACGGCGGACGGCTGCTGCTCACCGGCAACGCCATGCACTCCGACGTGCCCCCGGACGGCGCGGGCAGCGGGATGTTCGGCTGGCTGCTGGCGATGCTCGGCCAGGACGTGGGCTTCCCCGTCCCCAAGGGTGGCGCGGGGCGCCTGGCCGAAGCCCTGCGCGCACGGGCTGAATCGCTCGGCGCCGAGGTGCGGACGAGCTCACCGGTGACCGAGGTGCTGGTGCGGTCGCGGCGTGCCCACGCCGTCCGGCTGGCCGACGACACCATGATCTCCGCTCGTCGCGCGATCCTGGCTGACGTCACCGCCCCGGCGCTCTACGGCGACCTGCTCGATTCAGTGACGCTGCCGTCCCGGGTACGCGAAGACCTGACCAAGTTCCACTGGGACCACGCCACGCT
>JAKOQD010000163.1 GCA_029778515.1 Actinomycetes bacterium | reverse complement strand
AACTGGGAGCGCAGCCAGATGGCCGAGCTCGCAGGCAAGTTCGCCGGGATCGTGGTGGTGTCCGTGCCCGCGGACCGGTCCGACGCGTTGGCCGCCGCCGTGCGCGAGCTCGACGGTCTGCTGGAGGTTTCCGCGCATGCCGGCTCCGAGGCGGGCGCTGACCGAGGCGAGGAACTGCGCATCGACCTGCTGGGCAACGACCGCCCCGGCATCGTGCATGAGATCTCCTCGGTGCTCGCCCGGCACGGGTTGTCCATCGACACGATCGACACACTGACTCGCGAGGCGCCGATGGCTGGCGGGCAGTTATTCGAAGCGCACGTAGTAGCCAGGGTGCCGGCTGGTTCTGACTTGGTCGGGGTGCGCGCGGATCTGGAACGGTTGGCGGGGGAGTTGCTGGTCGACCTTGAGGTGGGTTGAGACAAAGGGGTCAGATCTGGCCCGCATCCGGCGGTCTGTTCAACAGGGCCGCGAGCCGCGCTGACACCTCCGCGTCCGGGGCGTCCACGTCGAGCACCTTCGTCCTGCCCGTCGCGCCGCTGACCAGCGTGACGCGCGAACGCCGCAGGCCGAACGCCTTGGCCACGGCCTCGCACACAGCCGCGTTCGCGCGCCCGTCGACCGGCGGTGCGCTGACCGCCACCACCAACGCGTCACCGTAGGCTCCGCCCACTTTCACCCGCGAGGCGCCCGGCTTGACTCGAACTGTCACGCGCACATGCGCGACGTTACTGCTGCTCTTCTTCCTCGGGTGCTTCCACGTCGTCGACGGCGTCGGTGAGCGCCTTGTCCTGGGGTGGTTCTTCCGGTAGTTCGGTCATGGAGGTGGTGTGCCCCGATCGTCACGCCGGATACAGCGCCACCTCGGCGGCTTTGACCGCGAACCAGACGTCAGAACCCACCGTGAGGTCCAGCTCCGCCACCGAAGCGGGCGTGATGTCGGCGCTCAACTCAGCCATCCGAACCCGGACGAGATGGGCCTGTGGTTCCAGTGCTGTCAACGCCCCCCGGACGACGTTGCGGGGACTGCCGGAGGGTTCTGCCCGATGCACCGACACCGCACTCGGCCGGAACACCGCGATTGCCTGCTGCCCGGCTGTCAACGGCGGCTCCGGTTCGCCATGGATCACTGTGGTGTCGGACCGCAAGGAGTACTCGTCGAGCGCCAAGCCGGTTACCATGTTCAAGCCGCACAGGCTGGCTGCGAACGCGCTGCGCGGCTGGCGCATCACGTCCTGCGTCGGGCCTTCTTCGACCACCCGTCCGTCGTCCAGCACGGCGATCCGGTCGGCGAGCAGGACGGCATCCAGGATCTCGTGCGTCACGAGGATCGCGGTGCGATCGCGCAGGACCCGGCGTAACGTCTGCCGCACCGCGACCGCGATGTCGACGTCCAGAGCAGCCAGCGGCTCATCGAGGAGCAGTAGTTCCGGCTCGGCCGCCAAAGCCCGCGCCAAAGCGACGCGCTGTGCCTGACCTCCGGACAGCTCGGCAGGCTTGCGATCGGCGAACTCCGCAGCGTCGACCTCATCGAGCCAGCGCAGGGCAGCCTGCGTCGCATCCGCCTTGGGGAGTCCACGGCTGCGCGGGCCGAAGGCGACATTGTTGACGGCCGACATGTGTGGGAACAGCAGCGGTTCCTGGGCCATCAGCGCGATACGGCGCTCGTGCGGTGACAGCCCGAACAGGGCGCGGCCATTGAGTTGGGCGTGCCCGGAGTCAGGGGTCAGCAGGCCGGACAGAAGCTGCAGAACGGTACTCTTGCCGGCCCCATTGAGCCCCAGCAGAGCCAGTGTTTCCGCCTCGGGCAATTGCAGGCTGACATCGAAATTGCGGGCCGCGAGTTGCGCATCGAACTGCAGGCTCATGAGCTGCGCCGAGCCAGGCCGATCACCAGAACGGCGACCAGGATGAGCAACAAGGACAGCGCTATGGCGGCGTCGGGATCTGTCTCGCGCTGGAGGTAGATCTCCAGCGGCAGTGTGCGGGTCGTGCCTTCCAGACTGCCGGCGAACGTGATGGTTGCGCCGAATTCACCGAGCGCCCGGGCGAAGGACAGGATCGCGCCGGAGGCCAGCGCGGGCAGCATCATGGGGATGGTCACTCGGCGCAGCACGGTGCTCGGTCTGGCGCCCAGCGTCGCCGCGATCGCCTCGTAGCGCTGGCCGAACGTGCGCAGCGCACCTTCCAGACTGACCACGAGGAACGGCATCGCGACGAACGTCTGAGCCATGATCACCGCGGTCGTCGAGAAGGCGATCTGGATGCCGAGCACCTCGAGCGTGCCGCCCAGCAGCCCGCGCCGGCCGAACGTGTAGAGCAGCGCGATGCCGGCGACCACTGGTGGCAGGACCAACGGCAGCAGCACAAGGGAGCGCAGCACGTTCTGGCCCGGGAACGTCGTCCGCGCCAGCAGTAGCGCCATCGGCACGCCAAACAGGACGCACAGGATCGTCGCGATCGTGGAGGTCTTCAAGCTCAGCCACAAAGCGGCCAGCGACGAGGGAGAGGCCAGCAGTGCCGGCAGTTCCGTCCAACTGACGCGGGTCAGCATCGCCGCCAGCGGCAGCACGATGAACAGCGACCCGAGCCCCGCGAGCAGGAAGACCCAGGTCGGTAGCGCCAGCCTGCCGCGCACTTACGGTGCGCCGAATCCCGCGTCGGACATGACCTTCTGCCCTTCTGGCCCGGTGACCAAGTTCGCGAAGTCCTGCGCCAATGTGGTCTGCTCCGACCCGGCCACCACGGCGATCGGGTAGGTGTTCACGGCGTTGACGTCCGTTGGAATCTTGATGCTCTGCACCTTGTCGCCGGCTGCCTGGACGTCGGTCACATAGACGACACCGGCATCGGCTTCACCGGTGGTCACCTTGTTGAGCACGTCCGTGACGGACGCTTCCTCGCTGACCGGCTTGAGGGTGACGCCGCTGTTCTGCTCGATCTTCTCGGTGGCGGCGCCGCACGGCACCTCCGGTGCACAGACAACGACCTGCGCGTCGGCCAGGTCAGCGAACTTCTGGATGCTCGCGGGGTTGCCCGGTGGTACCGCGACCATCATTGAGTTCGTGGCGAAGTTCGTCGGGCTCTTCACGAGGTCGCCCGCCTTCTGCATGTTCGCCTCGTCGGCTGATGCGAAGACGTCAGCCGGAGCGCCCTGCTGCAGTTGCGCAACCAGATCCGACGACCCTGCGAAGTTGAACGTCACCGTGGTGCCCGGATGATCGGCTTCGAACTGCTTGCCCAGTTCGGTGAACGTGTTCTTCAGGCTCGCCGCGGCGAACACGGTCAGCACGTCCTGATCGGAACCCGAGCAACCAGCCAGCAGTAGTGCAGCACTTGCCAGGATGAGCGCGAGCTTCTTCACGCGGTCTCCACGATGACGTTGGTCGACTTGATGACCGCCGTGGCGATCGAGCCGGGCTCCAGGCCCAGGTCGTGCACCGCCTCGGTACTCATCAGCGAGACGACCCGGAACGGCCCGCACTGCAACTCGACCTGTGACATCACGGCATCGGACTGGATGTCCGTCACGAGACCCACGAAACGGTTACGTGCCGAACTTGCGACGCCGGCCGGATCCTCGACCAGGCTGGCGCGCTGCCGGGCGTACATCGCAACGTCGTACGCGTCGATTGCCTTGCGGCCCGACTCGTCGGTGGTCTCGGTGAGCGCCCCGGAGTCGAGTAGTCGGCGCACGGTGTCGTCGCTGACACCCAGAAAGACAGCGGCCTCGCGTATTCGCAGATGCGGCATGTTTCGAGAGTATCGGACGCAAACTCGACAATATCGCCGAGGTGCGGCCGTTTCTGCAAGGCGCCAGGGGCTTGCCCGAATCTCTGGGCTGCCGGCCCGGACCGGACCGGTCCGTGGGCACCACGGACGGGTAGTT
>JAKOQD010000162.1 GCA_029778515.1 Actinomycetes bacterium | reverse complement strand
GCGCTGCCGTTGGTGCTTCGGGTGATCCTCGCGCTGCGGCGCGCGTCCCAGATCACGAAGGCGCCGCGGCTCGCGTCCGAGGTGATCGTGGTGAACAAGCGCACCGAGATCCCCACCGCGAGAGCAAATCAGGAGCACTACGTCACCTTCCAGTTCTCGGACGGTCAGCGGGTCGAACTGAACGTCTTGGGCAGCCAGTCCGGCATGCTCAGCGTGGGCGACCAGGGCACCCTCGATTGGCAGGGGTCGCGCTTCCATGGCTTCACGCGCGAGATCCTGCGCTGAGCCCGTTTTGGGCTCTGACGATCGCCAGACTGTGGCTGAGCGCACCGTCCGCGGTGCACGGAGTCACAGTGACGGCACTCACTCCCTGCGCGTGAGCGTCAGATGGGTGCACGAGTTGCCGCCTTCCGGAATGGGAAGCAAGCGGTCCGCGATCTAGCATCGAGCAGGTGGGGGTCAAGAACTACCTGATCGAGGGCGTCTCGGGGACCGGAAAGACCACGGTCTGCGCCGAGCTGAAGCGCCGCGGCTACGACGCGGTCAACGGCGACAACGAGCTTGCGTATCAGGGCGACCCACCGGCGAACCGACGGACGGGCTGAGCCACGAGCACCACCTGTGGCGCGTGGCGGACGTGCAGGCGCTCGTCGCGAACCACGATGCCCTAGCCACCTTCTTCTGCGGCGGGTCCCGGAACTTCGCTGACCACCTTCTTCTGCGGCGGGTCCCGGAACTTCGCCGACTTCATCGATCTGATGGACGCAGTCTTCGTCCTCGAAGTGGACATCGAAACCCTGAACTCGCGGCTCGACGCCCGTGGCCCGGACGAGTGGGGCGGACGTCCGGACCAACGAGAACTCATCCTGCGCCTGCACCGCACTCAGGACGATGTGCCAACGGATGCGATCAGCATCGACGCCACCGCACCAATTGAACGGGTCGTGGACGAGATCCTCCGACTCACCGAAGGTGTAGCCGGAGCCTAACGGCGAGCTACTCGGTCGCGTCCGAGCTCAAATCGACCGTGGTGTAGAGCTGCAACTGCGACCGCACCACGGCCACCAGGTCGATGGAGTCCGGATCGAGCAGCCACTGCGGGTCGAGGCCGTCACGCATGCCGGCGATCTGCGCGGCCGCGTCCGCGATTTCGAGGTCGGGCTGGGCGTACAGCCCGCGTGCCTTCAGTTCGGCCAGGCCAACCGCGGCCCAATCCCGGACCTGGGCGTACCAGCGTCGGAAGTAGCCGTACGCGGGGTGGGTGGGGGAAGGACCGTCCAATGCTCGTCCCCTCGCTGCAGAATCCGGTGTTGCCGTCGACGTGCTCGCACTGACTGATGTGCAGGTGCGGGCCGGGCTGGCCAGCGCGCAGTGGATCGCGCCTGATAAGGCGCCCGGGGAGCCCGGTAAGCGTCCGGCGTATCTGCTACGAGCGTGCTTCGACGCGTCCGATGTCGCGAAATCGCTGCTGGTTCACGCCACCGCGCACGGCCTCTACGAGGCATTCCTCAACGGTTCCCGAATTGGCGACATGGAACTGGCGCCCGGCTTCTCCGCGTACCGCAAGCGCCTCGAGGTGCAGAGTTGCGACGTCAGCGAGCTGGTGGTGCCGGGCCCAAACACCCTGGTGGTGGTGTTGTCGGACGGCTGGTACCGAGGAAGGCACGGCTTCGAGCGTCGGGCGGACGGCTTCGGCGACCAGACCGCGCTGCTGCTCGCGCTGACCGATGACGCGGGCGAACCGATCCTGGCGACCGGGCCGCGATGGGAGTCGCGACCATCGCACATCTTGCGCGCCGACCTGATGGACGGCCAAACGACTGATCTGCGCCTGCTCGACCCTGACTGGTTCACCGGCGCGGACGGCCCGGGCTGGCAGCAGGTGGTGGTCCCGGAAGGGCCGATCTACGCAGACCGGTCCCGCCTGGTCGCGCCGATCGCGCCGCCGGTGCGGCGGACTCAGGAGCTCGCGCCGGTCGCGGTCACGCGTCCGCGTCCGGGCACGGTGGTGCTCGACTTCGGCCAGGCGATCAACGGCTGGGTGCGGCTCACCGACCTTGGGCCGGCCGGGACGCGGCTCGTGCTCACCCACGGTGAGGCCCTGGCAGTGTCCGGACTGGTGAATACCGACCACCTGCGCGCGTTCGTGTTCGCAACCGGGCAGGTGCTGCCGGCCGGACAAGTGGACGAGGTGATCGCGTCCGGCCTGGTCGGCGAGAGTTTCGAGCCGCGCCACACCACCCACGGCTTCCGCTTCGCGCAGGTGGACGGGGTCCCGGACGACCTTGATCTCAGCAGCGCGCGCGGCGTGGTGGTGCACTCCGACCTGCGCCGGACCGGGGAATTCGGCTGCTCGGACGCGCGGCTGGCGCGGCTGCACGAAGTGGTGCGCTGGAGCCTGCGCAACAACGTCTGCGCGATCCCGACCGACTGCCCGCAGCGGGAGCGTTCCGGGTTCACCGGCGACTGGCAGCTCTTCGTCAGCACGGCCGCGATGATGGCCGACGTGCAGCGTTTTTCACGGCGCTGGCTGCGCGACCTGGCCGCCGACCAGTGGGCCGACGGCCGGATTCCGACGATCATCCCCAACCCCGCCGGGGACGGACCGTCCGGCATCGTGTTCGAGGACGCGTCCGCCGGTTCGGCCGGCTGGGGGGACGCCGCGGCGATCGTCCCGTGGGAACTGTGGCGGGCCTACGGAGATCTGGGTGCGCTGGCTGAGCAGCTGCCGGCGATGCAGCGGTGGGTGGCCTACGCGGCCGGCTGCGCGACAGCGGGGCGGCATCCCGACCGGGCGGCGAGTCGTCCAGAACCCGCCGAACACGAGCGCTACCTCTGGGATACCGGCTTTCACTTCGGCGAATGGCTCGAACCGGACGTGCCGCCGGCGCCGAACCCGGCGATCGACCACGGCATCGTGGCGACCGCCCACCTGCATCGATCGGCGATGATCACCGCAAAGGCTGCCGAGGTGCTGGGACTGACCGAGGTGGCCGCGCAGAACCGACGGATCGCGCCCGGAGCCAAGGCAGCCTGGCAGGCCGAGTACCTGCTTCCGGACGGTCGGCTGACCGAGGAGCGCCAGGCGCACTACGTCCGAGGATTGGCGTTCGACCTGGTTCCCGAAGGCCTGCAGCAGGCAGCCGCCGATCGGCTCGCGGAGTTGGTGCGGCAGAACGACGACCGGCTGAACACCGGCTTCCTGGCGACCGGGATGTTGCTGCCGGTGCTGGCCGACCACGGCCATGCAGACCTGGCGTATCGGCTGCTGCTGCGCACCGGCCAGCCCTCCTGGCTGGGCATGATCGAGGCGGGGGCCACCACGATGTGGGAGTACTGGGACGGGATCGCGCCCGACGGCCAGGTGAAGGGTTCGCTCGACCACTACAGCAAGGGTGCCGTGGCGTCTTT
>JAKOQD010000161.1 GCA_029778515.1 Actinomycetes bacterium | reverse complement strand
GTGCAAGATCTTGCACATTGTTGGCGATCAGCTTCGACCGCGGACCATCCAGCGTCCCGGCTCGGCGAGTGCGGTGAAGCCGAACTGCCGATACAAGCCGACCTCGAGCACGCTGTAGTTGCGGGAGCCGTCGATCGCAGCATCCAGCGTGTCGCGGGAGCGGCCGTTGGCCCAGTAGGACTGCTCGCTCAGCCAGCGGTGTACCAGGGGGTGATCGACCGCGTCTTCTTCGGTCGTGAACCTGTAGTCGGAAGTCACCTTGGCCAGCCTATGAGTTCGGACGTGGCCGGCTGCCATGATGTGGCCATGTGGTCAGCACTCGGATGGGGCGCCCTGGCGGCGTCCTCGGTGGTGATCGGCGCACTTCTCGGGCTGGTTCGCAGCTGGCATCGTGGGGCGGTCGGCATGGTGCTCGCCTTCGGCGCCGGCGCGCTGATCTCAAGCGTTGCCTACGAACTGGTCGAGGACGGGCTGCGAACGTCCGGGCCGGCGCCGATCGGCATTGGCCTCGCCTTGGGCGCGCTCGTCTTCTACCTTGCCGACCGGGCGGTGGAGCGCCTGAACTCGGGAGCGTCCAGCGGACTGCCGCTTGCTCTGGGCGCACTGCTGGACGGCGTGCCCGAACAGCTCGTCCTGGGGCTCGGCCTGGCCAGTGGCGGCGGCATCAGCCTGGCACTGTTCGCGAGCATCTTCGTGTCGAACCTCCCCGAAGGGCTGGGCTCTGCCGCAGAGATGCGGGACGCCGGTCGCTCGCGGCGCTCCATCTTTGGGCTCTGGACGGTGGTGGCGGTCTGTTCCACCCTCGCCACGCTGGCCGGCTTCGGGTTGGCCGAAGTGCTGCCCGCGGCGGTGGGTGCCGGTGTCAACGGCTTCGCCGCAGGGGCCCTGCTGGTCATGCTCACCGACTCGATGATCCCCGAAGCGCAGTCGAAGGCCAGCGGCAAGGCCGGGCTGGCCACCGTGCTCGGCTTCGCCATGGCCATGTCGCTCTCGCTGCTGCAGCCCTGAGCCGCCGGCGCCGAATAGACCGATCTCTGGCCCACCACGCCGGAGTCCTGCCGGGATCCCGGCCTTCGCCGGGATGACGGAAAGCGGAACGGACGCTCAGCCGGCGAGTGGCGTCCAAGCGTCGGCCTTCGCGATGTCCCCGTCCAGCGCACCCACGCCGGAGCCGCTGAACCTGGCGTTGCTGGTGTACTGCCAGATCGACCAACCACCCGCCTCAGCCCAGGGACCGACCTCAGGCTGTGCGTCCGGAATGCGGCCATTGTTGGTGCCCCAGGACGCGACCCAGAGCTTTGCAATACCGGCCACGTCCTGCCACAGGTATCCCGTCGGACCCAGCTGCAAAGTGCGGTTCGCGCTCATGTAGACGTACAGGTTCGCCTGGTAGCCGTCGGCGGTCAGCAGCTGCTTCACCGCGGTCAGGAACTCGGCGGCCTCGCTCGGGTTCCACGCCCGCAGCTTCTGCTTGATCTTCTCCCCGTCCTTGGCCTTGGTCCAAGCGTTACCGGCCTCGATGTCCAGTACCAGCGGATCGGTGCTCGACTTGGTGTAGCGACCGTCGCGCTTGAGCCACTTGACGAACTGTTCGGCGGACGCGGTGGCCGAGTAGCCGCCCGCGAACAGCTGCTGGGTCGTCGAATCCGTGGACGCGATCCAGCCGTTGAACCAGTAGTGGCCGAGCGACAGGCCGGCCGATTTCGCCTGCTTGGCGAGCTTGGCGTAGGCGCAATCCTCGGTGACCGGCTCGGTCCCGGTCTTGCGGGCCTTGTTGGTGCACGCGTCGGTGTACTGCTGCTTGATCGGACGCGAGCCGCTGCCGTTCCGCAGGATCGTGAAGCCGTCCTTGCCGGCCCACGCGTCCACCTTCTTCATCCTGATCTTTGCCGCGGGCGTCCACTGGTAGGCCGAAAGGTCGACACCCTGCCGCAGTCCGGTCAAACCGAACGCCGCTTCCGCGTCCTTGGCCGGGGACTTGGTCGGGTACAGCACGGTCAGCTTGGCCGGCGCCGACGTCACCTTGCCCCCGGTGCCGGTCACCACGACCCGAAAACTGGTGCCGCTGGCCCAGGTGGTGGCCTTGGCGGTGTACTTCGCCTTCTTGGCCCCGGAGACGTTCTTCCACTTCTTCGCGGACGGGGCCAGTCGCTGCCACTGGTAGCGCAGCTTCTCTCCGGTCGCTTCCACCTTGAAGGTCGCGCTGGTCCTGGTGCCGTAGCGTCCGATCACGGCGTCCACCAGGTCGACGGTGATCACCGGGCCGGGCAGGGGTTCCGCCAGCGGCAGCGCCGCTGGAGCCGCGGCAGGCCCCGGAGCCACGGGGCGCGCGTCCGCGTTCGACGGCATCAGGCCGACGGTCACGACAACGGCCGTCGCCGCAGCGATCAGCAGCTTCAGGGCTGGCTGGGATGGTGCAGACAAGGCGAGCGCTTTCGGCAGACGTCGAGGGCGGTTTCGCTTCAGCCTACCCCGGCCGGGTTGACGAGCCGGGCGTCCGACGGGTTACAGGTGGCGGGAGAGGAACAAGGCCAGAGCGGTGCGGTCGCGCCGGGCCAGCTTGCGCAACCGTGTCGAGACATGGTGCTTCACCGTGCCTTCAGCCATGAACAGCCTGCCTACGACCTCGAAACGGATGCACCGGACGCAACCTCGGCCACCGCGTAACGCCACGGACGCGTGACCGCAACACCGAGGTAAACTCACCGCCCTACGGTTCCACCCATGACGGCCGTGACCAGCACACCCGCGGCGTTCGACGAGATGCTGGACGCTGGCGGACCCCGTGCTGCCGACGAGCCACTCCTCGCGGCCCTCGAGCGGCTCGGCCCGGACGGGCGCGCCGAGCGGGCGCGGCAGCGGGACGCATATCTGGACCGGCACGGCATCACCTTCACCCTCGGCGAGCGGGAGCGTCCACTGCCGATGGACCTAGTACCGAGGCTGATCACGGCATCAGACTGGGCCGTTATCGAAGCCGGGGTGGCGCAGCGGCTGCACGCGCTGGAGGCGTTCCTGGCCGACGTCTACGGACCGGGCATGATCTTCCAGGACCGGGTGATTCCACGCAGTCTGGTCACCACGTCCACCCACTTCGCCCGCCAGGCATGGGGTTTGCGTCCGGCGAACGGGGTGCGCATTCACGTGTCCGGCATCGACCTGATCCGGGACGAGGCAGGGGTGTTCCGCGTCCTGGAGGACAACCTGCGCAATCCGTCCGGGGTCTCCTACGTGCTCGAGAACCGCCGCACGCTGGCGCATGTGCTGCCCGAGATCTTCGCCGACTACCGGGTGCGGACGGTCGGGGAGTATCCCGAGCACCTGCTGGATGCGCTGCGCGCAGCCGCGCCGACCGCAGGCAGTCAGCCCACCGTGGTGGTCCTGACGCCGGGCGTGCACAACTCCGCTCATTACGAACATGCCTTTCTCGCCCGTCACATGGGCATCGAGCTCGTCGAGGGACGCGACCTGTACTGCCGCGACTCGAAGGTGTGGATGCGCACCACCTCAGGCCCTCGGCAGGTCGACATGATCTACCGCCGCATCGACGACGACTATCTCGATCCGCTGGTGATGCGTCCAGATTCAGTCCTGGGCGTGCCGGGGCTGCTCAATGCGGTGCGGGCCAACACGGTCGGTATCGGCAACTTCGTCGGCAACGGAGTCGCTGACGACAAGGCGATCTACCCCTACGTGCCGGCCTTCATCCGCTACTACCTGGGCGAAGAGCCGATCCTGGAGAATGTCCCGACCTACGACCTCACCGATGTCGACCAACGCGAACATGTGATTGCGAACATCGATCGGATGGTGGTCAAACCGGCAGACGCGTCCGGTGGCTACGGGCTGCTGATGGGCCCGTCCGCTTCCGAGGACCAGATCCGGGCCACGATCGCGGCGCTCGAGGCCAATCCACGTGGCTGGATCGCCCAACCGGTGGTGCGGCTGTCGACCTGTCCCACTGTTGTCGGCGACGATGGCGAGATGGCATCTCGGCACGTCGACCTGCGTCCGTTCGCCACCAACGACGGCGACCGGGTGCGCGTGCTGCCGGGTGGGCTGACCCGGGTGGCACTGGTGGCCGGCAGCCTGGTGGTCAACTCCAGCCAGGGCGGTGGTTCGAAGGACACCTGGGTGCTCGAAGACTCCGCCGCCCCCCAAGTCGAGGCGGTGCCGGTAGTGATCAGGGTCGCCCCGGTTTCAGCCTGGCTGCCTGCGCGCCCCAACGCGGTCCCCAGTCACAACGACCGGCTGGCGCAACAGGAGCGGCAACAGCAGCAGGCAGCGCAACCAGACGTCGAGCCGGAGGCTGGCGCAGCCACGGATGCCACCGGCGAGAGGTTGGCCGAATGCTGAGCCGGATAGCCGAATCGTTCTACTGGATGGGTCGCTACCTCGAGCGTGCCGAAGCCACCACCAGGTTGCTGGCCGAGCATCACCAACTGGTGGTGGAAGACCAGTCGGTGGAGTTCTCTCTGGCTGCGGGCGTCCTCGTCGATGCGCTGGCGATTTCCTCGGCGCGTCCAACCACGGGAGAGCACCTCGCCCGGCTGGTGATCGGCTCGCCGAGCGAACCGGCCACCATCTCGGGTGCGGTGAGTGCGGCTCGCGACAACGCTCGATCAGTCCGCGAGGCGCTGTCCAGCGACACCTACGAATCGATCAACGCCGTCCAGATACTGTTGGCGCGGGGCTTCGGCCGCGGCACCAGCCCGGGCGTCGCCCTGCATCGACTCCTGGAGCGCCTGCTCGTGGTCAACGGGGTGGTCGAATGGACCATGCCACGCGACGAGGCCCACGACTTCCTCGTGCTCGGACGCGAACTCGAGCGCATCGACATGATGGGACGCATGCTCGCCATGCGCCATGACCTGCTTTGGCCGACCATCGGGCCGGCAGCCGTACTGCGGGCCTGTGGCGGGTTGTCGGCATTCCTGCGCACCGGTGAGCCGTCGGTGGGCGAGAAGGTGCGTGCCTTCCTGGTGCTCGATCGAACGTTCCCGCGCTCGATGCGGGCCTGCGCGGATGATGCTGAGCAGGCGGTGCGAGCACTCGCGTCCTCTGGGGTGAGCGATGGGGGCCAACTGCTCAGCGAGGTCGGCATGCTGCGCTCGAATCTCGAGTACGCCAGTGCTGGGCAGCCAGGGGTGGTGGACGCACTCATCGAGACCGCCGCGGCCGCAGGTGCCCGGGCCGCCGACCTGGTGAACGCCGCCTACTTCCGCCAGCACGGCACGATCGTCTGGAGCCACTGATGGACGCCTTTGCACCGGTCGGGTCGGCCCGGCGACTCGAAATCCTGCATCAAACCCGGCTGGGCTACTCCGATGATGTCAGCGCGTCCTTCACCGAAGCCCGGATGACCCCACTCAGCGAGAACGGCCAGGTGCTGCTAGCGCACAAGGTACGGGTGAAGCCGTCAGCCTCGCTGAGCCGCCATGTGGACTACTGGGGTGCGCAGGTGACCACGATCGAACTGCATTCCCCGCACCGGGAGCTTGACATCCGGGCCGCTAGCACCGTCCTGGTACCTGGCGCACGTGAACTCGGTGAGCCGGTGGGTTGGGACGACTTGCGGGATCCAGGCTTCGTCGATGCCAACTGTGAGTTCCTCGGTTTCACTGACCTCGCCGATGCCGAGCTTCCGGTTGGCGTGGCTGCTGATCTTGTTGCGGACTTGGCCACCGCTCCCAACCCGCGTGCCGCGGTGCTGGGTTGCGTCCGTGCGGTTCGGGAACGAATAGCCTACGAACCTGGCATCACCTCGGTCACCACCACCGCGAGCGAAGCGTGGACGGCCGGCCGCGGGGTGTGCCAGGACTTCACCCACGCCACCCTCGCGATCCTTCGTGCCCTTGGGATTCCCGCGCGCTACATCAGCGGCTACCTGCACACCGAGGAACCGTCCCCGGGTCGAACCGTGGTAGGTGAGTCACACGCCTGGGTGGAGTGTTGGGACGGCGGGTGGACCGCTGTCGATCCGACCAACGACCGCAGGGTCGGGGCAGCGCACGTTCTGGTGGCCCGTGGCCGTGACTACGCCGATGTGCCGCCGCTCAGCGGGGTCTTCGCCGGTGGACCGAGTTCCGGACAGTCGGTCGAGGTGCAGATCACCCAGGCTGAATAGGGGACGGAGCTGCCGGCTCAGCCCAG
>JAKOQD010000160.1 GCA_029778515.1 Actinomycetes bacterium | reverse complement strand
TCCGCGGCAGTCCCGACCGATGCGTGGCTAGGTCGGCCAGGCGAATCGCCGCGGCCGGGCTGTCGGCCAGCGGGAGCAGTTGGCCGAGCTGGGTATCGGCGGTCACCTCGCCGCGCTCCAGCGCACAGTGGTACAGGAGTCCGGTGACGCCCTTGCTGATCGAGCCGATCTCGAAGTCAGCTTCGGGGCCGCAGCCGTGGCGGACCGTCGTGATGCCGTCCGCCGTGATCAGCGCCAGCGCGCCCGGACGACCGCGCGTCCGCTTGACGAGGCGTTGGGTCAGGCCGGCGGCGTCCATGCCAGGAAGTCTGCCAGCAGCCGGTTGTAGGCGTCCGGCTGCTCGACGTTGGGGTGCGGCCCTGCGCCGGGCAACTCAACCAGGCGCGCCTGCGGCAGCCGGGACGCGAGCTGCCGGGTGGCCGCCAGCAGCGGATCGTTGGCCCCGGCGATCAGCAGCGCCCGAGTGTTCACCTGCTCCAGCTTCCCGAAGTCGGCGGACGCGATCACGTCCAGCGCCTTGATCAGATCAGCCTTGGACGCGCCGGAGTCAGCAAGGGTGCGATTGGGCAGCATCCGGATCACGCCCTTCTGCATGGCCAGCGCCACCCGTCCGGGCGCGGCCATGGCGCCGGATAGCACCAGGCCGGCCACCCGCTCCGGCTCGGTCGCCGCGACCTGCAGGGCGACCATCGCGCCCAGTTGGTGCCCGACCAGGATCGCCTGCTCGATGCCGTAGCTGTCCAGCGTGCCGACCAGTTGGGCCGCCGCGCCGGTCAGCGACAACTCACCCGGACGCCCCGGACGCAGGCCCGCGATCCACGGCGCCATCACCTGACGCTCCGCAGGTTGGGCTGCCCCGACCTCCGCTCCCTGAGTCGGGCGTTGGGCCGGTTCGGCCTGGGCAGCGATAGCCTCGACCTGTGCCTGCCACATCTGCGGGGTGAGTCCCGCAGCATGCAGCAGCACGACCGGCGTGAGTCGCGACTCGCTGCCGCCGGGCCCGGACATCAGGACTGCTCGACCCGGGTGACCGCGAACCGCAGGCCGAGTTCGGCGTCGGCGAACCAATCGTCGGCCGGTTCCGCCTCGGCGACCTCGACCGCCAGCACCTCGGCACCGATGAACTCGGCGTGCGCGCGGACGGCGTCCGCGGTGGCCTCGTCGTCGGCCTGCCAGGCGAGCCGGATGCGGTCAGCCACCTCGAACCCGGACGACTTGCGCGCCTCCTGCACGCCCCGGATCACCTCGCGGGCCAGGCCGGCCCGCACCAGCTCAGGAGTGAGCTCCAGGTCGAGCGCGACCGTCTCACCCTGCTCGTTGACCACCGACCAGCCCTCCCGCGGACGCTCGGACACGATCACATCCTCGGGGGTCACCTCGACCGCACCCAGGTCGGCGACCAGCACCTCGGCGCGGCCGTGCGTGGCCAGGTCGGCCGAAAGCGTCGCGGCATCGGCGGACGCGATGGCCGATGCCACCAGCGGGGTGTCCTTGCCGAAGCGCTTGCCGAGGTTTCGGAAGTTGCCCTTGGCCGAGTAATCGACGAGGTCACCGGCGGACGCGAACGACTCCACCCGCTCGACGTTCAGCTCGGCCATCACCTCGGCGCGCAACTCCGCGTCCAGCAGGTTGAACGCACCGGACGGAATCAGCGCCCGACGCAGCGGCTGGCGGGTCTTCACCTTGGCCTCGGCGCGGGCGGAGCGGCCGAGTTCGACGATCCGGCGGGTGACGGCCATCGCCTCGTCCAGCTTCGCGTCGATCGCGGCAGCGTCCGCCTCCGGCCAGGACGCGAGGTGCACCGAGGCCGGCGCGGCCGCGTCCGTGGTGACGAAAAGGTCCTGCCAGACCCGCTCGGTGATGAACGGCACCAGCGGAGCCAGCAGCCGGGTGACCACGTTGAGGGTGTCGTGCAGGGTCTGCAGGGCGCCCGGCTGGCCGTCCCAGAAGCGGCGACGTGAGCGCCGGACGTACCAGTTGGACAGGTCGTCCACAAACGCGGCCAGCAGGCTGCCCGCCCGTTGAGTGTCGAAGTCCTCCAGCGCTTCGGTGACCTGCTTGGTGAGCGTGTTGCGTGTGCTGACCAGCCAGCGGTCGAGAACGTGCTCGGTCTCGCCAGGGGCAGCCGTCGATGCCGGCGACCAGTCGTTCGCGCGGGCGTACAGGCTCTGGAACGCGACCGTGTTCAGGAAGGTCATCAGCACCTTGCGGACGGTCTCCTGGATAGTGCCGTGACCGACCCGGCGCGACGCCCAGGGCGAGCCGCCGGCGGCCATGAACCAGCGCACCGCGTCCGCGCCGTGGGTGTCCATCAGCGGGATCGGCTCCAGGATGTTGCCCAAGTGCTTGCTCATCTTGCGGCCGTCCTCGGCGAGGATGTGGCCCAGGCAGAGCACGTTCTTGTACGACGACTTGTCGAACACCAGCGTGCCGACCGCCATCAGCGAGTAGAACCAGCCGCGGGTCTGGTCGATAGCCTCGCAGATGAAGTCGGCCGGGTAGGCGGTCTGGAACGCCTCGACCGAGCCCTCGGCCCACGGGTAGCCCCACTGGCCGAACGGCATCGAGCCGCTGTCGAACCATGCGTCGATCACCTCGGGGACGCGACGGGCCACCTGTTCGCAGTTCGGGCAGGCGAAGGTGATGTCGTCCACGAACGGGCGGTGCGGGTCGAGCGCTGAGTAGTCGCGTCCGGTGAGCTCGGAAAGTTCGGCGCGCGAGCCGACGCAGGTCTGGTGGCCGGCCGGGCAGCGCCAGATCGGCAGCGGCGTGCCCCAGTAGCGCGACCGGGACAGCGCCCAGTCGATGTTGTTGTTCAGCCAGTCGCCGTAGCGGCCCCACTTGATGTGTTCGGGGTACCAGGAGGTGTTGGCGTTCTCGCGCAGCAGTTCGTCCTTGATCGCGGTGGTGCGGATGTACCAGGACGGCTGGGCGTAGTAGAGCAGCGTGGTGTGGCAGCGCCAGCAGTGCGGGTAGGAGTGCTCGTAGTTGAGCACCCGGTACATCAGCCCGCGCTGGGTGAGGTCGTCGACGAGCACCTTGTCGGCGGTCTTGAAGAACATGCCGCCGACCAGGTCGAGGTCAGCCTCGAAGGAGCCGTCGGGACGGATCGGGTTGACCATCGGCAGACCGTACTGGCGGCAGACGAACATGTCGTCCTCGCCGAACGCGGGTGCCTGGTGGACCAGTCCGGTGCCGTCCTCGGTGGTGACGTAGTCGGCCAGCACGACGTAGTGGGTGCCGCCAACCGCGTCCGGGAAGTCGACCAGCTCGAACGGACGCTGGTACTTCCACAGTTCGAGTTCGCGCCCGGTGAAGGTGCGGCCCAGCTGCCAGCCCTCGCCGAGCACCTTCTCGGCCAGCGGCTCGGCTACCACCAGCGATTCCTCGTCATTGGTGGCCACGACATAGGTCACGTCGGGATGCACCGCGACCGCGGTGTTCGAGACGAGCGTCCAGGGTGTGGTCGTCCAGACCAGCAGGGACGCCTTGTCGGCGAGCGGCCCCGAGATCAAGGGGAAGCGGACGTAAACGCTGGGATCGGTGACGTCCTCGTAGCCCTGGGCGAGCTCGTGGTCGCTCAGCGTGGTGCCGCAGCGCGGGCAGTAGGGGGCGACCCGGTAATCCTCGACCAGCAGGCCCTTGGTATGGATCTGCTTCAGCGCCCACCAAACCGACTCGACGTAGGCCGAGTCCATCGTCCAGTAGGCCTGGTCAAGGTTCACCCAGTAGCCCATCCGCGTGGTGAGGTCGGTGAACGCGTCCACGTGCCGGGAGACCGACTCGCGGCACTTCGCGTTGAACGCCTCGACGCCGAAGGCTTCGATGTCGGGTTTGCCGTTGAAGCCGAGTTCCTTCTCGACGGCGAGTTCGACCGGCAGGCCGTGGCAGTCCCAGCCGGCCTTGCGCTCGACGTGGTAGCCCTGCATGGTCTTGAACCGCGGGAACACGTCCTTGAAGACGCGCGCCTCGATGTGGTGGGTGCCCGGCATGCCGTTGGCGGTGGGCGGGCCTTCGTAGAACGTCCAGGGTCGGCCGCCCGCGGTGCGCTTGAGGCTGGCGGCGAAGGTGTCCTGGGTGGCCCAGAGTTCGAGGATCTCGCGTTCCATCGCCGGCAGGTCAAGCATCGCCGGTACTGGACGGTACGTGGGACGGGTGGTTTCGGTCATCGGGTCGATCCTTCGTCGGCATGCTGGACGAAGGGACGAGGACGCCTTGCGACGGACCCGCGGTACCACCCTCCTTGGGCGTACTGGACGCCCCACTCAAGGTTCGCCGCGGCCGGTTCTAGTGGGAGTTGTGGACTCTCGATGGTTTCGACAAGCTCAACCAGCCGAGGGCCGACGCACTCTGTTCTTCCGGCAGCTCCGGGGTGATGGCCCCATCGATGCCTTGCGGACCTCCACAGTGTAACGAACGCTCTGCGACCGTCGGTAGCTCATGCCCCGTGACGCATCGAGGGCCAGCCTTCGCGCCCAAGGCTCGACCCCGGGGTGGAGCGCTGAAAAGCGTTGGCTGGCCCTCGATTGCGGGCGGCGATCAGATCTGCGGGTCGTTGCCCTCCGGCGGCTTGGGCGGCGCCGGAGGCTGCTGCGGCGCGGCTGGCGGCGTCCACTCATTCTCGTTGGGCAGCGTGCCGAGCATCGCGGCCCGCCGGGCCACGTAGTCGTCGATCTCGATTTCACCGCGGGCGAGCCGTTCGTCCAGCACCTGCAACGCGGGCGGCATCGGCGGACCGTGGTGGTGCCCGTGGAAGCCCTTCGGTCCCGCGGGCGCACCTTGACCCTTTGCCCGGCGGATCAGGAAGAAGACCAGCAGAGCCAGCAAGCTCAGGAACGTCAGTGTGCCAAGGAATCCGAGAATGCCGGCAAGCATCGAGCCCATGCCCGATCCTGGAATGTGGCGCATCGAACCTCCAAAAAGGTCAGTGGCGTCCCGGTGACGCCGACGAAGTCCATGCTTACTCGCCCACCTGTGCTGGACCTGTGAATCCCGCAAGACCTTGCCCGCAGTCGGTCCCTGAGGACCTCAGGGACCGTTGCGGGGTGGCGGGGACCGCTACGACGGGAGGGCGCAGGAGGCGGCGGCAGGCTCTCCGGGCTCGGTTGGGAAGACGCGGGCGCGGTGGCTGAGGGGGAGCTGCGTCCACTGCCAGCGGCGTTCGGACTCGGCGTTGAATTGCACCTCGCAGGGGGCGCTGTTCAGGGTGAATGCTTCGAGCGCCTGGGCGGCGGACTGCAAAGCCAGCGTGGGATCGTCCACGCTCGCGGCCGCATTGCTGGCTGCGCGGACCGCTAGCGCAGCGGCCTGATAGCCGGCGTCCTGCAGGTCGCGAGCGGCGAGGTGCGCGGCAAAGGCGGCGTCACGGCTGGCCTCGGCCGAACCGGCGCCTGCCGTCCAAGCGCGGACGGACTCGAGCGCGGTCGTTGCGTCCGCCGGGACGAGGTCGCCGAACTGGAGCAGGGCGTGGTCGACACAGGCCGCCGCCCAGGCGGACAGGACGGGGTCGCCCAGCACAGGTTCGTCAGTCATCAGGGTCTCGTCCTCGGTCGGGTTCAGCGCGGGCTCGGTCATGCTCCCTCCAGAAGCTCGGGCGGTGAGGACGGCTTCGATCGCCATCGCCAGGCCGTCCTCTTCATTGGTGGCAGTTACCCAGTCCGCGGCGGCGCGTGCTTCCGGAACCGCGTTGCCCATGGCCACGCCCACACCGGCCCAGGTCAGCAGTTCGATGTCGTTCTTGGCGTCGCCGGCGGCGAGCACCTCCGCTGCCTCTACCTCCAGCAGGCGACAGAGCTGGGCGACACCGCTCGCCTTCGTGACACCGGCGCCCGCGATCTCGAGGAACGGCGCGCCAGAAGTGGTGGCGTGGAAGCCGACCATGCCCGACTCGGACAGCACGCTCAGCAGCTGGTCGGCGGTCAAGGATGGATGCCGGACAGTCAGCTTGAGGGTCGGCTCGCTGACCACGTCCGCCAGTGGCTCGGTGTCGATCCGCCACCACGCGCCGCGCTCGGCGTCCGCGAGCAGGTCCACGTAGCCGGGTTCGGCCGCATGCCGTGCGCCGTGGTCGCGCACGGCGGAGAAGCGGACGTCCGGGAGCCGCTCCTTCAGGTAGCTCACGATCGCGGCGATCGCGGCCGGGGCGAGCAGGTCCTGGAAGAGCACCCGCTGCTCCACCAGATCGAAGCCGATCGCGCCATTGCTGGCCACGACGTGCCGGATGCCGCTGGCAGCCACCTCAGCTGGCAGCTGCTGGGCCTGGCGGCCGGTGGCTGCGATCACCATCACCCCGGACGCTCTGGCGGCACGCACCGCGCCGGTCGTGCGTCCGCTGACGGTGCGATCGTCGCGCAGGAAGGTGCCGTCCAGATCGCTGGCGATCAGGCGGACGAGGGCGTGATTCACAGCGACGCGCTCTCCTGGTTGAGCCGGCGGCGTCCGGAGAAGGCGCGGCCGAGCGTGACCTCGTCGGCGTACTCAAGGTCGCCACCGACCGGCAAGCCGCTGGCAAGACGGGAAACGGTTACGCCGGTGCCGTTCAGCAGCCGGGCGATGAAGGTGGCCGTTGCCTCGCCCTCGAGGTTCGGGTCGGTCGCCAGGATCACCTCGGTGACGGTCTCGTCCTGCAACCGGGTGAGCAACTCGCGGATGTGCAGGTCGCCCGGACCGACGTTATCGATCGGACTGATCGCGCCGCCGAGCACGTGGTACAGGCCGCGGAACTCATGCGTCCGCTCGATCGCCATCACGTCCTTCGACTCCTCGACCACGCAGATGGCCGTGCGGTCGCGGCGCGGATCCCGGCAGACCCGGCAGCGCTCTTCCTCGGAGATGTTGAAGCAGATGTCGCAGAACCGCACCTTCTCGGTGACCTCGCGCAGCACGTTGGCCAGGCGTTCGACGTCGGCCTTGTCGGTCTGCAGGATGTGGAACGCGATCCGCTGCGCGCCCTTCGGCCCGATGCCGGGAAGCCGGCCCAGTTCGTCGATCAGGTCCTGGATCGGGCCTTCGTACACGGTGGTTCCTTAGTCAGTGCGATTGGTCTCGACAAGCACGGCGGGCCGACGAGTGGTGGTCTCGACAGGCTCGACCGGCGTTGGGCGTGGCCTCGACAGGCTCGACCAGCCGAATGGCTCGGCCAGCCGGTGAGTGATTACAGGTCGAGCTCGGGCATCGGCGGCATCGCCGCTTGTGCAAGCGCCATTGCCTGGTGGTTGGCGTCCCGGACCGCGGCCACGATCAGGTCGGCCAGCGTCTCGGTGTCATCCGGATCGCAGGCCTCGGGCTTGATCACCAGGCCGACCAGTTCCCCGGTGCCGGTGAGGGTCGCCTCGACGAGGTCGCCGCCGGCGCTGCCAGTCACCCGCCGGTTGGCGAGCTCGGCCTGGGCGGCCTCAAGCTGGTCCTGCATGGCCTGGGCCTGCGAGAGCAGTCCCTGCAGGTCGAACCCACTCGGGTCGAACATGGTGTCTCCTCCATCTCTGACGCCGGCGTGCCAGCCGCGCCCTCGGTTCAGTTCTCGTCCTCAGCCACCAGCTCGGCGCCGAGATGTTTCATCAGTAGATCCTCCGACGAGGACGTGCTCGACTCATCGACCACCTCGTCGTCGCGGTTCGGCTCCGGTTCCGGATCCTCGGCCGCGATCGCGGCCGCGCTCCGGGTCGGACGCAGGTTCGCGCGCGCGGCCTCGGCGGCTGCCGAACGGGGTGGGCTGGCCGGTGAACTCGGCGGAACGCTCGGGCCCGGCGCGGCTTCACGGGCGGGGCTGCTCGCCGGGGACGGGGTCGCGTTGGCGTCCACGATCGGATCGATGTGCAGGGCTGCGCCGAGAACTTCGAGGATCGCCTCGCGCAGCACGTCCGCGTTGCCGCCGCGGGCGAAGCCTTCGCGCGCGCCGGCGTTGTTCAGGCCGAGGGTCAGGACCCCCTCGCGCACCTCGACGACCTGCGCGTTCTGGCTGAGCAAGATCCAGGTGAAGCGACGGCGATTCTTCACGTTGTCAAGGATCTGCGGCCAGAACCTGCGGACGTCGGTGGTGCCCAGGGCGCCCGGAGTCTCGGCTGGTCGAGCTGACTCGGCTGGTCGAGCCGGTAGATACCCAGCGTCGGCGGCCTCCTTCGTGACGCCCGGCTCGTCGCTGGCCGGGCTCCTCAGGACGGCGCTTCGTGATGCCTCGCTCGCAGGTTCGCGAGGCTCCACGGGGACCATTTCGGCGTCGATCCAAGGCGGGGTATCGACCGGCTCGTCGCGCTTGGGGATCCCGGCCTTCGCCGGGATGACGGCGGGTGCCGGGATGACGGAGGGTGCCGGGATGACGGAGGGTGCCGGGATGACGGCGGGTGCCGGAGCGGCGGCGGCGCCCTTCGTGACGCCCGGCTCGTCGCTGGCCGGGCTCCCCAGGACGGCGCTTCGTGACGCCGGCTCGGTTCTCGCCGGCTCCTCACGGGCCGGTTGTGATTCCTCGGCTGGTCGAGCTTGCCGAGACCCTGCGTCCGGCGCTCTCCTTGATGCCGGCTCTTCCGGGACCGTGCCCATGCTCAGGCGGCGCTCCAGGCGGTCCAGGCGGGCGTGCAGGCCGCGGCCGTCGACGTCAGCCCCGGGCAGCAGGACGCGGGCGCACATCAGTTCCAGGTGCAATCGCGGGGCGGTGGTGCCGCGCATTTCGGTGAGCCCGACCGCGATCACCTCTGCGGCCCGGGTGAGCTCGCCGGCGCCCATCGCGTTGGCCTGAATGTGCAGGCGCTCGCCCTGGTCGGCAGCGACGTCCACCAGGCCGCTGGACAGCGCCTCCGGCACCGCGGCCACGATGATCAGGTCACGCAGGCGGCGCAGCAGGTCCTCGGCGAAGCGACGTGGATCCTGACCCACCTCGATCACCTTGTCGACGGCAGCGAAGACGCCGCGAGAGTCGCCGGCCGCGAACGCGTCCATGATCTCGTCGAGCAGCGCGTCCGGGGTGTAGCCCAGCAGCGCGGTGGCCTGCGGGTAGCTGACCCCGTCCTCGCCGGCGCCGCCGAGCAATTGGTCAAGCACCGACAGGGAGTCGCGCACCGAACCGGCGCCGGCGCGTACCACCAGCGGCAGCACTGCCGGCTCGACCGCGATGCCCTCGGCCTCACACAGCGTGGCCAGATAGGCCGACAGCGTCTTCGGCGGCACCAGCCGGAACGGGTAGTGGTGCGTCCGCGAACGGATCGTGCCCAGCACCTTGTCGGGCTCGGTCGTCGCAAAAACGAAGCGGACGTGTGGCGGCGGCTCCTCCACCACCTTGAGCAGGGCGTTGAAACCCTGCGGCGTGACCATGTGGGCCTCGTCGATGATGTAGATCTTGTAGCGGCTGTGGACCGGTGCGAAGAACGCCCGTTCGCGCAGGTCGCGGGCATCGTCCACACCGCCGTGCGATGCGGCGTCGATCTCGATCACGTCAATACTGCCCGGTCCGCCCCTGGCCAGATCGCGGCAGGACTGGCACTTGCCGCACGGCACCGGCGTCGGCCCTTCGGCACAGTTCAGCGCGCGCGCCAGAATACGGGCGCTGGTGGTCTTGCCACACCCGCGCGGACCGGAGAACAGATAGGCGTGATTCACCCGGTTGTTGACCAGTGCTCGCTGCAGCGGCTCGGTGACGTGCTCCTGGCCGATCACGTCCGCGAAGGTGTCCGGACGATAGCGGCGGTACAGCGCCAGCGGAGTGTCCGGACGCGACACCGCCTGGGACGGCTGGCGCAAGGCGTCGACCACCTCCATCAATGAAGCGGTGACCTCTTCCTCAGAGCGGCGATGCGGGCCCACCTCTACCGGCTGGCTGCCGGCGTTCAGCGGCAGGTCTTCGACCGGAGGCTCTTCGGTGGGGAGGTCCTCGACGCCAGGCTCGTCTGCCTTGTCGGCCACGGGTTCGTCGAACCCGCCGAACAGGTCAGGACCGTCCTGCTCGAAGAGTTCCAGCGGCTCTTCTTCGAACAGGTCATCGTCACGCTCGTCCACGGGTTGAACCTTACGGGGTGCCAGTGACAGAACTTCTGCCGGGCCGGAATTCGCAGCGACCATGGAGTTGAACGGCCCTGGAATTGAGACGGCCCCGGAATTGGAAGCGGCCCCCGCGCACCCGGAAGAGCTCACTTACCCTTGCTGTCTTCCGACCCTGGGGGAGTTGGGCGAGGTACCGCCGCGCGGGGAACCAAGGGTAAGCCTACCCGAGGAATACCTGTGCACACAGCAGCTGCGGATTCGGTTCGTCGACAGCGCGGACGCAGCCCACACCGAGCTGGGTCAGGTCCGGGCTGAGGAGGTTGTTCGCGTGGCCCGGGGAGCCCAGCCAGGCGCTGACCACGTCTGCGGGCGCTGCCGCAGCCCGGCTGAGGTTCTCCGCAGCCAGGCCGGACGGGGGCGCGCACGCGCTGATCACCGGCTTCAGGTCGGCGTGTTCGAGCTCCTTGCCGACCAGGGCCTGCGCGCGCTTCAGTGCTTGCTCAGTTGCACAAGCGGACGTCGCGAGTTCGGCCAGCCCGCGGTCTGCGCGCACCCGATTCGTCTCGGTGGTGATGGCGTAGGCGTACTCTGCTGGGTCAAGATCCGCAGGGCTCGTTGACGAAGGGCTGGACGGGGGCGCGGTGCAGCCGGCCAGGAGCAACAGGACTACGAGCAGTGATCTCGACAGGTTCGACCCGCCGGATGGGCGTGGCGACCAGCCGGACGTTTCTGGCTCGGCTCAGCTGTTCCGGCGACGCCGGGTCGCGACCACTGCCACCGCACCTGCACCGAGCAGCACGACCGCTGCGCCCACGTAGGGCAACGTCGTGGCGCCGGTGTTGGCGAGCGCTGCTGCGGCGGCGTTGGCGACCGGGGCTTCGTCCTCGTCCTCAGCAGCCTCCACGACCTTTTCCTTGGGCGAAACCTTGACGGTGAGGCCGCAGAACTGACCGGTGATCGTGGACGCGTCGAGGATATAGTCACCCGGTTCGGCGAGCGTCACTGAGAAGGAGACGTTGCCGTTCGCGTCCGCCTTCTTCACTGCGGTCTGCTTGCCGGCGATCTGGATGGCGCTGTCCTTGACCGAAGCGTCCGCTGAAGTCACGCTCAGGTCGGTTTCGGCGTTCGGAGCGTCGACCAGACTGATCTGAGTAGTGCCGCCGGCCTGCAGGCTGGTCGGGTTCGCGGTGATCTTGCAGTACTCCCTGGCCTCGTAGTTCGGCACGGTCGTTTCTGGACCGGGATCCGGGCTCGCAGTTTCGGCGTAGGCGGCTGCCGGGAATGCGAAGACGAGTGCTGTGGCCGCGATGGATGTGCCGAGTGCGCGCAGATTCATGGTGCTCCCCCCAAGCTTCAGAACTCTGCAAATCGTTGGCCAACGTCCCCCGACTCTGGCCGACGACTTCAGCCTACACCCGCGGCTCGGTGGCGAAGTAAGCAATTGATCTGCAGTCTTTTTCTTTGCCCAGAGCGGGTTCAGAAAGGGTGTCTCAAGCGTTGCGCGCGCCAGGTGTCTGGCGCAGGTACGGCTCGGCGTCCTGACCGGGACCGGTGACGATGTGGAATCGGACCTCGGCCGCGCTTTCAGGCGGAACCGTCACCGTCTGCGCGCTGACCTGCAGGCCGTCGTGGGTGGTCACGAAGCCCGGCGATGCGGTACTCAGCTGCGTGATCGTGCCATCGGTGGGCGCATAGACCAGCACGTTCACGCGATTGGTCCCGTCCCTGGGGGCATTTTCAATCACATGGGACGGCAGCCGTCGAGCCTCCGCAGGGGTGAGTCGGGACTTCAGCCGCACAGTCACGTCGAACTCCCGCGACCCGTCCGGACGCGCCTTGACTTCGCCGATAGTGGCCTTCAGGTCGAGGTAGTAGCCGAGCTTGGAGGCGGTGGTCAGATTGAGGAAGACACCTACCACCGGTCTCGTGCCTTCGCCGGCTTGGATCGATCCCCGCAGCGCGCCGGTGACGCCGATCGTCTCCAGCTGCTGCTGTTCGGACGCGTCCGCGGACCAGACCAGCAGCCGGCCGTTACCGGCGATTTCGGTCACGGCACCAAGCAGCTCACCGGCGTCCGCCTCGCCCGACATCACCTGCTGAAGCACTGCCTGCACAGCAAGTGCGAAAACCGCGTCCTGCGCGTCGGGTGAGTCGAACCTACGGTAGACCTCAGACATCAGGAAGCTGGCCGTGTTGTCGGCGTCGAGGGTGATGGCATGGCCCCGGGGGTCGGTGAATTGGACCGGCCCGGTGGCGCGCAGGATGGTCTGTAGTGCTACCGGATCGATCGAGACCACGTTGGCGACATCGCTGGCGCCACCGTCCGCCGCCCAGATCGCCCGCACGAGTTGGCCGCTGCGTGGAAAGTCGGGCGTCAGGTTCACGTCCTGCAGGTAGTGGCCCAGGGCGGCGCCGAACAGCCGGCTCTCGTCGGCGGTCAGCGGCAGGATGGGCTCTGGGTAAGGCCCGAAATCGCCGGCCCCGAGTTGTTTGACGATGCTGAGCCTGCCGTTGTCGGCGTGCAGCAGAATCGCGGCGCCTGGGATGCCGCCGGTGGCGCGCGACTCAGCATTGTTTTGGGCGAGCAGGAGCCAGTCGCGGGGTCCGTCCGCGCCGAGCATCGCGGGCAGCAGCTGAACCGCGGCGGACGCGGTGGACGTCAGTGCGCGGGCGTCGGTGAGTTCCTGCTGGAGGCGCGCGACCGCGTCCGCGAGCTGGTCGATCAGGTTGGCGCTGGGAATGCCCGACACGTCAGTGATCGCCTGGCCAACGATCTGGTCGGCGTCCACTACGCGCTCGCGCACCTCGACCAGTGGTGCGAGGTTGAGCTTGCCGTCCTGCGGTGCGAGGCGTTCGGGCGTGACACTCTGCACGGATGCGGCCAGCTCGGGAAGCACGCCGGACGCGATCCGGTCGACGGCCGTGGTCACGGTCTGCAGCGCGCGGGTGTTGTCGCCGACCCAGGGCAGCCAGCCGGCGACGGTCCAATGCGGGCCGGTGGTGGCTTCCAGTGCGCTGTGGGCGGCCATCTGTACCCGGGCGATGGTGGCGTCCGCCCGCTGCGGGTCGCTGCGGATCTGTGTCGCCACCTGCGGCAGGGCGTCCGCGGCTACCTGTAGGGAGTCGCGGGCGCGCATGGCGTCCTGGTAGACGAGGAAGCCAGAAATGCCCACGGCGGCGACGGTGAGCACGACCGCAGTGAGTGCGATCCACGGCCAGCGACGCTTTCTCACTGCCATTCCCACGCCCGGCTGGCGGGGCCCGTTGTTCAGGACCTCGGCAGGCAGATCATCGGCCGACATGCGTTCCCCCGACTGCAGCGTGGCGTGACACTGTCAGCGTACCCATCGGCTCGTCGAACCTGTCGAGATCCCGACGACGCTCAGTTGAAGCGCCGCGTGTGCTCCAGGACGGGCAGCCGGCGGCGCACCTCGGCGACTTGGGCGAGGTTCAGGTCGATGACGGCGAACTCCGGGT
>JAKOQD010000159.1 GCA_029778515.1 Actinomycetes bacterium | reverse complement strand
GCCAACCCGAACGGTTCCCCCGACGGACTGACCGCGGTCACCACCACCGACGGACGGTTCACCGCGATGATGCCGCACCCCGAGCGGGTGGCCCGCAACGCGCAATTGTCCTGGACCACCGGCGAGCTGAACGCGGCCAGCCCCTGGCTACGGATGTTCCGCAACGCGCGGGTCTGGGTGGGCTGACCGGGCCTCACCCCTAAGCTGAGCCCCATGCTGATCATTGGCCTGGTGCTGTTTGGAATGCTCGTCGGAGCCGCCGCCCAACTCATTCTGGGGTCGTCCCGGAAAGGCATCGACTGGGCGTTGGCCTTCGTCAGCGGCCTGGTTGGCTCCTTCGTCGGCGGCTTGCTGATCAGCCTGCTGAGCGGCGACGGGCTGGAGCTGCGGCCGTCCGGCCTGATCGGGTCGGTGGTCGGAGCGGTGATCGTCACCGCGATCTGGCAGTGGCGGCAGCGGCAGAGCCGCTAGGGCTGCTGTGCCCACACCACAGCACGGCAGGAGTGGCTGGTGAGCCAACCCGTCACCCGCGCCCCGCTGGTGTTGATCGTCGAGGACGAGGTGCCGCTGCGGGAGTCGGTGGCTCGACACCTGGCCGCGTCCGGTTTCACCGCAGTGGAGGCCGGATCGGTCGCCGCGGGACTGGCCGCAGCGTGGGAGCACCAGCCGGACGTGGTTCTGCTCGACGTGCTGCTGCCGGACGGCTCCGGCTACGACCTGTGCGCCAAACTGCGCCCGATCACCGCGGCGCCGATCATCTACCTGACCGCCCTCGGCCAGGACCGCAACGTCGTCCAGGGCTTGGCCACCGGGGCTGACGACTACATCCCGAAGCCGTTCAGCCTTGAGGTGCTGACCGCACGCATCCAGGCGCAGCTGCGGCGCACGTCCGCTCCGCGCAAGGGCCGAATCGACCTACCACCGCTGCACCTGGACTATCTCACCGGCGAGGTGCTGCTGGATGGCCGCGAGATCAATCTCACCAAGATGGAACTGCAGTTGCTCGGCTTCTTCGCCACCAACGTCGGCGTCGGTGCCACCCAGGCCCAACTGCTCACCTCGGTGTGGCGCTCGAAGGCGGACATCCCCACGAACACCGTCCGCCAGACCGTCTCATCCCTGCGCCGGAAGCTGGCCCTGGACGCCGGCAGCGCGTTCGAACTCGAATTCTCCGCGGACAAGCGCTACGTCTTCCGCCAGGTGCGTTTCGACCCTTCGCCCACCTGAACCGGAAAGCGACCCACCCCGTCCCGTTTCCGTTCGCCGACAGTGTGGAGGATTGTGCACCGAACTCGGTGTGCAATCCTCCACCTTGACCCGAACCGTCCCTCTTTGCTCAGGTGAGGGGCAGGGTGAGGCGGACTGTGGTGCCGTGGCCTGGGGTGGAGGCGACGTGAAGGTCGCCACCGTGGGCCACTGCGATCTCGCGGCAGATCAGTAGACCGACACCGAGGCCGGTATCCCGGGCCGAGCGGACGCCCGACTGGTGCGTCCGCACGGGTTGGCGACCGAGCTGGTCGAGGATGTCGGGCGCGATGCCCTCGCCGGAATCGGCGACGATGAGCTCGGCGAAGCCAGCGGCCTCGCCGACGCGGACGCTGATCGTCCCGTTGTGGGTGTGCCGGGATGCGTTCGAGAGCAGGTTGACCAGCACCTGGATCACCCGATCCCGGTCAGCCAGAACGGTGGGCGTCGCACCGCCTGGCGGCACCACGAGCGTGTTCCCGTGCTGGGCGAAGATCGGACGGTACGCCTGCAGCGTCTGCTGCACCAGCGCATCCAGGGCGAGCGGACGCAGGTCGACGTCCAGCCGGCGTTCGCTGATACGGCCGAGGTCGAGCAGCTGGGTCACCAGATGCGCCAGCCGATCGGTCTCCGAACCGATCACCCCGAGGTCGGCGACTACGCGCGACGTGCCCGCGTCCGCTCGCGCATTCGCGTCCGTCGTGGCCAGGGCCAGTCCGGCCTCGTCGGTGTGCGTGCGAATGACTGCCAGCGGGGTGTTCAGCTCATGCGCGACCATCGCCAAGAACTCGGCGCGAGTGGCATCGAGCCTAGCCAGCTCAGCGTTGCGCGCAGTGAGTTGGTCCTTGTTGCGCTGGTAGAGGCGGGTTAACAAGCGCAGCGCGATCGCCAGGGCCAGGCCGGTGGCGAGCATCGAGTAGATGATGTCGACGAACTTCGCGAACGCCGACGGCAGCGGCACGACCAACTGGGGGTAGCTGAACGCGAGCACCAGGCTGGTCGCGAACACGACGGCCTCCAGCGGGACCATCACCAGCAGCGCGGGACCTTCGAGGATGATCGCTGAGAACGCCAGGGCGAAGGCGAACCAGATCGGCATGCCGCCCTCCCAGCCGCCGCCGGCGAAGAACAGGCCAGGGAAGAGCACGACGAACAGCGCGCCGACCGCGATCGCGTAGGTGAGGCGGTAGCGTCCGCTGACCCGTCCGAACCAAACCAGGCCGAGGATGGCGAGCCCAGCGAAGAAGTTCAGCAGCACCGTCCAGACCGGGCTACCCAGCACGACGTTGATCAACGCGGACGCCCAGCTGATCGGCACCCCGACCATCGCGGTGACCGCGATCAGTTGCTCACGGAAGTCCTCACCCGCGCGCGGCGGCAGGCTGCCGGGCAGCCGGCGGAGCCAGCGCCACGCAGGTGTCTCCGTCATGGCCAGACCCTACTTCCAAAGGTGTGGGCGCAATTCAACTCCGGCGACTCGCCCACGGCCGCGAACGATAAAAAGCCTTTGATCCGCGGCCGCCGCCCCACCTCGCATCGACAGGCTGGCGCTTACTCGGTCGCCGAGCACTACCGATGTCGTGACCATCACCACCGGTCCG
>JAKOQD010000158.1 GCA_029778515.1 Actinomycetes bacterium | reverse complement strand
GGTGCGGCCGTCGACCTGGACGAGACCTACGAGTGGGGCCTGGAAGAACTCGAACGCATGGCCGCGGAGCAGGACCGGATCGTCGCCGAGATCGCCGGCCCGGGAGCATCGATCGAGGATGCGATCGCCAAGCTCGAGACCGACCCGGCCCGCGTCCTGCACGGCAAGGACGCGTTGCGCGAATGGATGCAGTCGACCGCCGACGAGGCGATTGCAGCGCTGGACGGCGTCCACTTCGACCTGGCTGAACCCATTCGCAAGATCGAGTGCATGATCGCGCCGACCGAGAACGGCGGCATCTACTACACCGGCCCTTCGGACGACTTCTCGCGTCCCGGCCGGATGTGGTGGTCGGTTCCCCCGGGCGTGACTGAATTCAGCACTTGGCGGGAGAAGACCACCGTTTACCACGAGGGCGTGCCCGGGCATCACCTGCAGATCGCGCAGGCGGTACTCAACCGCTCGCAACTCAACTCGTGGCGGCGCTTGGTGAGCTGGAGTTCTGGGCACGGCGAGGGCTGGGCGCTCTACGCCGAGCGGCTGATGGAGGAGTTCGGGTTCATGGACGACCTGGGCGACCGGCTCGGGCTCGTCGACGGCCAGCGCATGCGCGCCACCCGCGTGGTGCTGGACATCGGCGTGCACTGTCGCAAGCCCGCGCCCGAGCGCTGGGGCGGCGGCACCTGGGACGCGGCGAAGGCCTGGGAGTGCTTCAAGGCCAACGTGAACATGGACGAGTCGTTCCTGCGCTTCGAGCTGAACCGCTACCTCGGCTGGCCCGGGCAGGCGCCGTCGTACAAGATCGGCCAGCGCCTATGGGAGACCTATCGCGCTCAAGCTTCCGCGGCGGCCGCCGCTGCCGGTGAGGAGTTCAGCCTGAAGGACTTCCACACTCGCGCTCTGAATCTTGGGTCGGTGCCTTTGGCTGTGTTCCCGGAGGCTCTGGGCCTGTCCTGAGCCGCGGCCCACCGTCATCCCGGCGAAGGCCGGGATCTCCAAGCGTGGCCGTGGTCCCGTGGTCCGGGCTGAACCCCGAGGAGTGCGCAGGCATCGAAATGCGGGTTGTGAGCGCCTCTGCTGGCCTCAGCACCCTCATATCGATGGTCGGCGCCTCAGTGGCGCTCGCGAGGAGGGCTTGAGAGGAACGAGCGAGCCCGTCACGAAGGACCGCCGCAGACCTCACGGCAGATGCGTCCGCGGCGCGAGCCTAGGACCATGCCGCGGCGGGGCGATCCCAGCCATGCCGATCAGCCGCTGCACCCGCAGCCGATGCGGACGGTAGGGCTCAAGCAACTCGGCCAGACCGGCATCATCCAGCGGCTGCCCGACCAGGGCCCAGCCGATGTC
Source organism: Actinomycetes bacterium (assembly GCA_029778515.1). Next base: position 926 of record JAKOQD010000158.1, on the reverse strand, counting down.
CCGGGGCACGTTGTAGTCGCCGAGGCTCAGCGCGTCCGCATCACCGAGGGCACGGGCGCGCACTTCGGCGCTGGTCCAGATGCCGATGCCGGGCAGGCTGCGCAGCCGTTCGTCCGCGCGTTCGGGCTCGGCCGGCAGGACGCGGTTGAGCGTGTCGGCGACCCGGGCAGCGGTGAGCAGGGTGCGCGAGCGGGCCGGGTCGATGTGCATCTTGAGCCAGTCCCAGGACGGGATGCGGCGCAGCGCGTCCGCGGTCGGAAAGGTGCGCAGTCCGAGTTGCTCGCCGGGGCCGGGTGCCGGGACGCCGTAGCGGACGAGCAGCGCACGGATGCCGTAGGTGGCTTCGGCGCCAGTCACCTTCTGCTCGATGACGACGGGGACGAGGGCGTCCCAAACCGAGGCGGTGCGGGCGATCCGCCAGTGTGGGCGGCTTCGATGAAGCTCTGCGAGCAGCTGATGCGATGGACGGAAGCCGGACGGGTCGTCCGACGCGCCGAGCATCTGCGGCAGGTCGTCGAGTGCCCAGGCGGCGCCGTCACCCCAGGCTTCGGCTTCGATTACCCCGGACGCGTCGAGCGTCCGCACCGCGAGCGTGGTGGTACCAACGGGTGTGTTTAGAGCGCGCCAGTGGCGTCCGTCGATGACCTTGTAGGTGGGGTCGGCCAGTCCGCGCTTGAAGGTGCCCCAGACCTGTCCCACCGGGCACGGCCAAGCCGGACGCCAGCTGCGGTGGAGGGGTTCGGTCACTGGGAGAAGTTACCTCGCGCGCAATCGGTCGGCGCGATGTGTTCGGTTGATCGAGCTGGTCGAGACCCCGATGACCTCCGCCCACGAGCCTTGGGATGGTCGAGCATGTCGAGATCACACCGCTTCGACACCCCTGGCGATTGTCAGAGGCAGCACTGATAGTTGTCCCATGCTGCTGG
>JAKOQD010000025.1 GCA_029778515.1 Actinomycetes bacterium | reverse complement strand
CCGCGGATCAACGGCGGCGACTATCCGACCCCGGACGGCACCTGCGTCCGCGACTACGTGCACGTGGGCGATCTGGCCCACTCACACGTTGCGGCGGCCCTTGCCCTTGAGGCCGGACGAGAGCTGCGTCCGGCCTACAACCTGGGCAGTGGGGACGGGCTGAGCGTCCGACAGATCATGGACGCGATGGCGCGGGTGACCGGCATCGACTTCACTCCCGAGATCGCGCCGCGGCGTTCGGGAGACCCGGCGCGGATCGTCGCCGCGGGTGCTGCTGCCGCAGCCGATCTCGACTGGCGGATGAGCTACTCGGTGGACGAGATGGTGGCGTCCGCCTGGTCTGCGCGGAAGGCGTCCGGGCCGGCGGCCTGAGGCCGACGATCTTCATCCCGGCGCAGGCCATCGTCATCCCGGCGCAGGCCGGAATCTCCTAGCGACTCCGACGGCTCAGGCTGCGGGGTCGGTTCGCTTAGGTCCAACTCCGGCAGGTGGTGGACGCGAGCCAGCAACTCGGCCTGCAAGTCTCTCACCGAATCGGCGTCCAGTCCGCGCGCCCGCGCCTGCACCGTGCCACCGGCGGTGTGGAACTCGAGTTCGGCCAGGCGCAGGCGGCGGCTCAGCGGACCTTGGGTGATCCGGACGGACTGCGTCCGCGCGTGCGGCACGAGATGCCAGGTGCGCACTAGCCAGCCGTGCCGGGTGACCGTGAGTTGGTCGTCGTGGCCCCAGCGCATGAACGGCACGGCGAACGGATGCAGCCAGCGTGCCCGCTTGGGCGGCTGCTGCAACGCGATGGTCTCGAAGTTCGTCCGCGGCCAGATCGCACTCAGGGCCGCCCGAACCTGGTCGATGCTGCCCGCGGGCAGCAGGATCGTGGACACCCCGGTGTCGTTCTCGTCGCGGCTGATGCCGCCCCAGCCGATCACCGCGATGTCCAACCGGTAGAGCCCGAGCTTGCGCCAGATCGGTGATTGGGTGATCTGGGCGGCCTGGACGCGCCGCGGCGGCAGCGATTGGCTGGTCAGGCTGGTGAGGCCGCGAGACACCCGCAGCCCGTGCTCGCGGCGGGAGAGGGTGTAGTTGAACTGCCCGATGATCCGCCGGGATACGAAGCTGAACAGGCCGCTGGCTACGGGAATCAGAATGGCCAGCGCGCCCCAGCCCCAGCCAAGGTAGGTCACCACGGCCGCGCTCACCAGGCCGCCGCCGATGATGCTGAAGAACTCGTGGGAGGTGACCGCGGCCAGCAGCAGCGTCTGCGGCGGTACCTGCACCAGCACCTCGTCATGCTCGGTCAGGTCTGCGAGCACTGAGCTCGCCTGGACGTGTTCGGTTGCGGCCACCCGGTTGCCGCGGGCCCTGGCCAGCAGATAGTCGCGCAGCGCATAGGCCCTGGTCAGCTTCAGGTAACGCAGCCGCACGCGCTCCTGACTACCGACATCGATCTGCAGTTCGGCCAGACCGACCAGCCTGGCGGCGAACGGCTGCACGACGTCGATGGACTGCACCTTGTCGAATGCGACCCGGACCGAGCGCTTGAACACCGCACCGGTGTCTACACGCAGTTCGTCCTCGTCGATCACGAAGCGGGTGAACCGCCACGAGACGAAGCCGATGCCCACCGCGATCAGGACGGCCGCGCCGATGCCGGACGCGATCCATTCAAGCGGTGGTAGCGGACCTTCGTCCGGCTGGTGCTGCAGCAGGTCCCTGCCGACGCCCAAGATGATCGCCAGGATCAGCACCCAGCCGCGGACGAAGGGCGTCAGCGGGTGCGGTCGCTCGGACACCTTCGTCGATGCCGGCGGGTCCTGGGCCTTGGGTTGATCCGGGCCGACTGCCGGCGCGTACTGCGGCAGCGGTTCTGGCGGTTGCAGCTGGGGTGGAAGCGGTGGCGGTGGCGCCGGCGGCAGCGGTCCCGGCTCCGGCGGCAACGTCATAGCGGCAGGGCCTGGCTCTCGCCGGCGGCGATCAGCCGGTCGCGCAGCGCGGCGGCGTCCGCTTGGGCGAGGCCGGGAATCTGGGCGCCGGATTGGACGCTAGCGGTGACGAGTTCGACGGTCGCCAATCCCCAGGCGCGATCGAGCGGGCCGGATTCGACGTTCACCGAGAGCATTCGGCCGTACGGGATCGCGGTGAGCCGCTTGAACCACAGGCCCTGGGTGATCAGCAGGTCCTCGGCGCGTTCGGCGTACCCGAAGTTGCGCACCCAACGTCCGGCCCGGATGACTCGCCACAGCGTCCAGGCAAGCCCGGCGACAGCCAGGCCGGCGGCCCAGCGCCAGTCGAAGAAGAAGCCCAGCGGGAGAGCGACCACCGCGGTTGCGATCAGGTTGGAGACAGCGGCGCTTACCCGCCGCGCGGTCGCGCAGCGTTCGGGCAGCCGCTGCCAAGTGGCCGTCGGGGTGAACAGATCGGTCATGGTTGAAGTCAACACCAGTCCGGGTCAGTTGCGGTCCTTGTGGGCCTTCGGGTTGCGCACCTGGACGCCACCGAAGCCGCAAAAGCCCTTGACCACGATCTTCGGCAGTGCCGGGTCCGGCGGGGTCAGGCGGCCGACTTCGGTGCCGCCGAAGACGGCGATGACCTGGCTGTCGACGTCGGTGCCCGGCGGGACGGTGACCTCGACGCCACCGAAGAGGCAGAACACGTTGAAGCTGAGCTCATGCGCCTCAAAGGTGGCGCGGGTGAGGTCGAGCTCCACGCCGCCGAAGACGGCCATGATCGAGGTGTTGCGGCGGACGCGCCACGCGTTCTTGCGGGCAGCACCGGAGAAGATCGCGACGATCTGGTCGGCACTGTCGGTTGCGTGTACTTCATCGTAGTTCACGATCGGACGCGCGGCCGGCCCGGTAGGGCTGACCAGATCGCGGGTGAGCGGCACCAGGTCGTCGAAGATCTCGGCCGTTTCGGCGGCGGCGATCCGCTCGTCGCGTTCGAGTGGGGTGAGCCGGCCCTCGGCCTGGGCCGAGTTGAGCAGGGTGATCACGTGGCGACGGTCGGCGTCCGATACGGCGATGTGGCCACCGACGGCCGGACCGACGTCACTGGGTTCAATGGGATTGGCCATGGTTCGAAGTTAGGCCAACCAGGCCGGGGAACGGAACTTGGCGGGGGCGGTTTGGGGGAGAGGTGCGGGCTCACCCTGAGCGTGTCAGTGGGTCTTGATAGCGTGCAGATCGTGTTGCGGCGAGTGGTGTTCCCGATGCTCGCGACGCTGGCCGTCATCGGCCTCGTCGTCTGGGTCATCGGCACGCTGCCGCGGTGGTGGCCGGGGCTGCTGCCCGCTCCCACGGCGAGTTCGACCACGGCTGCCGCCGAGGCCACCAAGGATGTTTCCGGGTTTGCCAAGGCGAAGGTGCTGCGCGTGGTTGACGGCGACACCCTGGACGTCCGGCTGGACGGTGCTGAGACAAAGCTGCGCCTGCTGAACATCGACGCGCCCGAGACGGCTCACGACGGTGATCCGGCGCAGTGCCTGGCGAAGGCGGCGAAAGCCAAGCTGGCCGAACTCGCGCCGAATGGAGCCACGGTGCGGATCGAGAACTACGGTCACGATCGCTTCGGCCGCACGCTGGTCGGCCTGTACAGCGAGCGGGGGGAGTTGCTGAACGCGCAGTTGGTGGGGGCTGGTCTGGCTGCGCCCTTCGTGGTGAACGGGCAGGTGAACCTGCTGCGGCCGGTTCGGGCGGCTCAGGCCGAGGCTGCCGCGGCTGGGTCCGGCCTGCATGAGCCGAAGGGCTGCACCGTGCCCGGAAGGGTGAACGCTGCTGAGGCTGCGGTGGCCGAGCTGCCGGCGTCGGCAACCGGCCCGGACGCGGTCGCTGCGGCGAAGGCTGCCAAGGCCGTCCAGGGTGATCTGCAGGTGCTGGCGTCCGATCTCACCGGCGATGCGCGCTATGTCCCGGTCGACGCGCTCACCAAGGACGAAGTGTCCGCGCTGAGCGTCCGGGTCAGCGCTGCGAGCAAGGCGGTGGCCCAGGTGCTGGCGAGGCTGACTGCGAAACGCTGAAAGGGGAGTAGATTCCCCGGCATGATTCGAATGCTGATTCGGGGCGGCATCTACTTCGGGCTGGCAGTGGTCGGCCTGCTGCTGGCCGCGTTGATCCCCGGTGTGGTGCTGCGGCCGGGTGGTTTCCTGGTGGCGGTGCTGGTGTTCACCCTCGCCCAAAGCCTGATCACGCCGCTGGCGATGCGGCTGTCGCGCAAGGCTGGTCAGGCGCTGATCGGCGGCATGGGACTGATCTCCACCGGGCTGGCGCTGCTGGTGGCCAGCCTGTTCGAGGGCGGAATCACCTTCGACGGCGGCGCGCTGCCCTGGCTGGGCGCGACCCTGGTGGTGTGGCTGGTGACGGCGATCGGTGGCTGGCTGCTGCCGCTGTGGCTGCTCAAGGACAAGGTCGCGCAGGCGAAGGCACGCCGCAAGTAGTGCTCGGTTGGCCGGACGGGGCCGTCGGGGCTAGGCGCTGATCAGTCCGCGATCACGAGCGAAGCTGACCGCGACCAGGCGATCGTGCACGCCGAGCTTGGTGTAGACGTTGCTGAGGTGCTTGTGCACGGTTCGCGGCGAGAGTCCGAGGCGGGCCGCGATGGTGCGGGCGAGTAGTCCTTCGGAGAGGAGTTGGAGCACCTCGACCTCACGAGAGGTGAGGTTGAGGGCTGCGGCGGCGTCCGCTGCTGCGCGGGACTGTTCAGCCGCGAGGCACGCGTCCCCGACGTGGGGGAGCAGCAACTGCAGCGCCGGGCCGGCCTCGGTGAGGAACATGCGGGCCTCGGGGGTGAAGCGAGCGCGGCGGGAGAGCACGATTGTGCGGGCATTCGAATGCGGATGGGACTCGTTCGGTGCCCCGAAGGTCAAGGTGAGCACCTCGCCGAGCACCGGATGGTCGCCGGCCGGATGGCCGTGCGCGGCCACGACGAGTTCGGCCAGAGGGGCGGCAGCGCGATGATTGGGCCAAACCGCGTGCACTCGCACCCGGCGGGTGAAGTCGGTTCCGATGAGTACGGCTGCGTCCGACGCGGTGGCCTTGGCCAGGCCGTGGCAAACCGCCAGCTCGCCCTTTTCGCCGTCGTTGAGCACCGACATTGTCTGGGTAACCAGTTCGACAATAGTGACGGCCCGCTCTTCCTTGCTCACTCGCCCACTTTCTGCAACCCGGAAACGATGATCCTGTCGAAAGCAGTCTGGCAGAGGAAGGGTCTGGATAAGTAGGGAATCGCCCGAGGTCGGACGGACGCCGCTCGTCGGCGGGCGCTGAAAGGGCTCCGGCCGCTCGGTGTGCGGGGTGCGCGGGGTGGTTTGGTGGTCTGGCTCCGAGGCCTGAGGTTCAGGTGGGTCGTGGGCTTTCCCTCCCCATTCGAGGCGAAAGCTGGAGCGCCGACGAGTCGAATCACCGCGGAGGCGAACCGGCATGCTCAGCGGACTCGAGACGTACGCGGTGGAAGCGTCGCCTGATGGGACCGATGACGTCGAATGGGTGACGATCCTGCGCCACCGCGCGTGTCGCGCTCGATCGGACGCGAATTGTCCCGGGACTGGCTGCTGGGCGGCGTCCGTTGTTGGGCAGGGCCGGGGGTTGTGCGGGCGCCGCCCAGGTGCGGCTAGACTGCTGGCTGCGCCGTGAGCCGGTGCGCGCGGATGTAGTTCAATGGCAGAACATCAGCTTCCCAAGCTGACAGTGCGGGTTCGATTCCCGTCATCCGCTCCAATGGGAAAGCGCCGACCCGAGCAACGCCGAATTGAGAGTTCCCGCCGGACGCGACGGCAACTCACGACGCTGGCCAGGAGTGAGCTAGGCCACCTGGTTCGACCGAATGGGGACCGTT
>JAKOQD010000157.1 GCA_029778515.1 Actinomycetes bacterium | reverse complement strand
TGCATGCGGTTCAGCGTCCGCAGAAAGGTCGACTTGCCACAGCCGGACGGGCCGATGAACGCGGTCACCGTCCGCGGTTCGATGGTCATGGTCACGTCCTCGACGGCCCGGAAGGAGCCGTAGTACACGTTCAGGTCGGTGACTTCAATCCGCTTGGACATTCAGGTTCTCTCTCAGCGTCCGGTCTTCGGGGCGAAGCGGGCGGCGATCAGCCGGCCGATCAGGTTGAGCAGCATCACGATCAGGATCAGGGTGAGGGCACCCGTCCAGGCCCGTTCCAGGTAGGGTGCGGGCTCCACGCCGGGGTGCGCGTACGCGTCGTAGACGAACACCGGCAGGGTCATCATCGGGTTGGCGAATAGGTTGTTGTTCAGCGAGGCCGTGAATCCGGCAGCGATCATCAGCGGCGCGGTCTCGCCGATCACCCGGGCGATCGCAAGGATCACCCCTGAGACCAGGCCCGAGATCGCGGTGGGGATCACGATCCGCACGATGGTCACCCACTTGGGCACCCCGAGCGCGTACGCGGCCTCGCGCAACTCGTTCGGCACCAACCGCAGCAGTTCCTCGCACGAGCGGACCACGACCGGGATCATCAGCACCGAAAGCGCCACGCTGCCGGAGAAGCCGAACACTGCCCCCGGCCCGACCAGCAGGGCCATCAGCGAGTACGCGAACAGGCCGGCGACGATGGACGGGACGCCGGTCATCACGTCCACGAAGAAGGTGATCAGCTTGGCCAGCCGATTGCCCGCGCCGTACTCGGCGAGGTAGATCGCGGTCAGCAGGCCGATTGGGACGGAGATCAGGCTGGCCATGCCAGTGACGTAGAGGGTGCCGTAGATGGCATGGACGCCACCGCCGCCCTCGCCGACCACGTTGCGCATGGAGTTGGTGAAGAAGGACGGGTCGAAGCGGGCCATGCCGTTGCTGACGGCCTCCCAGGTGACCGATCCCAGCGGCAGCAGCGCCAGCAGGAACGCGCCGATGATCAGGTTGCCGGCTCTACGATCGGACGCTTGTCGCGGCCCCTCCACCACTCGGCTGGCGACTTCCATGATCAGCAGGAAGAGCACGTAGCCGAACAGCACGGTGAGTCCGGCGTTGGCCGCGCCGGTGGCCAGGACCGAGATCGCGAAGCCCACGATCGCACTGGCCACCAGCGCGACCCAGGTGGTCGCCTTGGGCAGCCGTCCGGAGGTGAGTGTGTCGCCGCCCAGCAGGGGTCCGGTGCCGCCGGTTGGTCGAGCCCCTAGCGGCCCTGCGGACGGATTCAACGTGCTCATCAGTTGGCTCCGGAGTATTCGGCGCGACGGGAAACAATCCAGCGGGCGAGCATGTTCACGGCCAGCGTGATCAGGAACAGCACCAGGCCGGCGGCGATCAACTGGTTGGTCTTCAGCCCGTACGCTTCGGCGAAGTTCTGCGCGATGGTGGCCGCGATGGTGTTGGGGTTCTGGCTGGTGAGCACCTCGAACGTGATGTTGCGTCCGCCCGACATCACCATTGAGACGGCCATGGTCTCGCCGAGTGCGCGGCCCAGCCCCAGCATGACCGCCGCGATGATGCCCGGACGCGCGAACGGCAGGACGGCCATCTTGATCATCTCCCAGCGGGTGGCGCCGAGTGCCAGCGCGGCCTCCTCGTGCAGCCGCGGGGTCTGCAGGAAGACCTCGCGGCAGAGGCTGGTGATGATCGGCAGCACCATCGTCGCGAGCACGATGGCCGCGGTCAGGATGGTGCGCCCGGTGCCGGACGTGATGCCGGCAAAGAAGGGGATGAAGCCGAGGTTGGCGTTGAGCCAGCCGTACAACGGGATCAGCGCGCGGGCCAGCAGGGTCGAGCCCCACAGGCCGAACACCACGGACGGGACCGCCGCCAGCAGGTCGATCAGGTAGCCGAGCGGCTGCGCGATCCGGCGTGGGGCGAAGTGCGAGATGAACAGGGCGATCCCGATTGCGACCGGCACCGCCATCGCCAGCGCGAGCACAGCCGCCCAGACCGTGCCGAACGCGTAGGGCAGCACCCAGGACGCGAACTCGCCGTAGCCCTGCGAAGCGAGCCGGTCCGGGTCGGCGAATAACGCCGGCGCACCCTGGATCAACAGGAAGCCGGCGACCAGCGCCAGGATCACCAGGATGAGCACGCCGGCGCCGGTGGCGAACCCGCGGAACACCCGGTCGCCGAACCGCTTGGGATCGGCCGCCAGGGCTGCCTCCGGGGCGCCCGCGGGTCCGGGGCCGGAATCCGTGGACAGCGGGTGGGTCATCTCGTCTGCCTGCTTTCTGGCGATTGACCCAAGGCTATGCCCGGGCGTCCGGACGGCGCCGGTGGGCCCACCACCGGCGCCGTCGAGGGCTGACGTCACTTGATTGAATCCACCGCTGCCTTGACCTTGGCCTGGATCGCGGCCGAAAGCGGCGCGGATCCGGCTGCGGTCGCGGCCGCCTGCTGACCCTCGGCGGAGGCGATGTAGCCGATGTAGTCCTTCACCAGCTTGGCCGTGGCCGCGTCCTTGTAGGTCTCGCAGACGATCGCGTACGACACCAGCACCGCAGGGTAGACCCCCTCGGAGGTGCGGTCGAGGGAGTAGGCGAGGTCGTGCTCGCCGCGTCCGGCGACCGTCTGGGAGTGGTCGATCACGGCCGCGGCCGCCTCGGCGGACGGCTCCAGCGACTTGCCGTTCACCGTCAGGCTGGCGATGCCCACGTTCTTGGCCGCGGACGCGTCCGCGTACCCGATCGTGCCCTGTCCGCCGGAAACCGCGCTGACCACGCCGGACGTGCCGGTGGCTGCCTCACCGCCGAACGCGGCCGGCCAGTCGTCGGCGGCGGATTCCGTCCAAACCTCCGGAGCCAGCTGGTGCAGGGTGTCGGTGAAGTTGTTGGTGGTGCCCGAGCCGTCCGCGCGGTGGACGGCGGTGATGTTGCTGTCGGGGAGCTTGGCGTCCGGGTTGAGCGCGACGATCGCCGGGTCGTTCCACTTGGTGATCTGACCGGCGAAGATCTTGGCCGCGGTGGCCGGGTCGAGGCTGAGCTTGTCGATGCCGTCCAGCTTGAAGATGATCGCGATCGGCGAGACGTAGACCGGCAGGTTCAGGGCGTTGGAGTCGGCCGCGCAGGTGGCGAACTTGCCTGCGCCCATCTCCTCGTCCTTGAGCGGACGGTCGGAGCCGGCGAACTGGACGGCCCCGGCGGTGAAGGCCGAGCGCCCGGCGCTGGACCCTTCGGGCGAGTAGTTGACGGTGATGCCGGTGTGGGCGGTCTGGAAGTCGGCGACCCACTTCTCCTGGGCTGCCTTCATCGAGCTGGCGCCTTTGCCGGTGAGGGTCTGGGCGGCGGCGGATGAGGTACCACCAGTGCCGGCGGCCTCATTCGCTGCGCAGCCCACGAGAGTGAACGCGGTGGCGGTGGCCAGCACGGCGGCGATCGGCTTGATCTTCACGGAGTTTCCTTAGCGTCTTGGTTTGGGAGCGGTTGTGCTCCGCTGCTGACCCTAGGTGGGCCGGCTTACCGCTCCGGGACTGCCGGGTGAACGCAAGGTGAATAGCGGGCCAGATTTCCGCTTTGATCTCGGGCGGCACGTCCGTCTTCGGCCGCGGTTTCTGAAACCCGCGGGCTGGAGTGTAATACGCTAACACCCATGGGTGAAGTCGCTGGGGACGGCACTGCGGTCTATCGTCCGCCGACACTGACGGACGTGGCTCGGCTGGCTGGAGTATCCACCATGACCGTCTCCCGCGTGATCAATGGTCACGCGAAAGTCGCGACCGACACCCGCGAACGCGTCCGCGCGGCGATGCGCTCGCTCGATTACCGGCCAAACATCATGGCCCGTGGCCTGGCCAGTGGACGCTCCCGGAGCATCGGTGTGCTCACCGTCGACACCACGCTGTTCGGTCCGCGAGCCGCCCTGCGCGGCATCGAGTTGGCGGCACGCGACCGCGGCTACAGCGTCACGGTCGCGCACCTGGACGATCCGGACCGCAACGCGGTGGCCCAGGGTGTCCATCTGCTGCAGTCGCGCTCGTCGGACGGGGTGATCCTGCTCCAGCCGCTGATCTCCGAGGTGCACGAGGTCGAGCCGCCGGCGGACCTGCCGCCGATGGTGGCGATCCATGCCGGAACGCCGGGCAACTACCCGGTGGTCTCGGTCGACCAGCGCCTGGGCGCCCGGCTGGCTACCGAGCACCTGTTGAAGCTCGGGCACCGTACGGTCTGGCACCTGGCGGGTCCGAACCTCTGGTACGAGGGCACCGAACGGGTCACTGGTTGGCAGGAGGCGCTGACGTCCGCCGGCGCGCCGATCAAGCCGATCCAGCGCGGTGACTGGTCGGCGGCGTCCGGCTACCAGGCCGGACGCGAGCTGCTCCGCGATCCGGAGGTCACCGCGATCTTCGTGGCCAACGACGCCATGGCGCTCGGAGTTCTGTACGCGGCGCATGAACTTGGCCTGCGGGTGCCGGACGAGCTCAGCGTGGTCGGCTTCGACGACACCCCCGAGGCCGAGTTCTTCTGGCCCGGACTGACCACGATCCGCCAGGACTTCGACGAGATCGGGCAGCTCTCGGTGGAGCTGTTGGTGCAGCTGATCGAGACCGGCAAGGCCCGCACCCAGCATTTGGTGCTACCGCCGAAGTTCGTACTACGAAGAAGTACGGCCGCGCCGAGGCGCTGACTCTGGCAACAGTTGCCGGCTCCCGTGGTCAGACCTCAGGCTTGTGCAACTCCACGGCCAACACGGACGCGTCCGGGGCCAAGTGGACGACCAGGGTCGAACCGGGCTGCAGGCTGCGCGGCGCTAGCTTGAGCGCGGCGAGCATCGTGGGCAGCACCGGACGGTGACCGCAGATCGCCGCCGGCTTCCCGGTCTCGGCAGCCTGCTTCGCAATGCGTTTGAGCAGTGGAGTGACTGCCTTGGGCTCGGTAGCGAAGCGCTCCTCGCTGAGGGCGGGTTCGGCCTCCAGCACCAGGCCGCTGGCGTGCGAGTGCGGCAGGAGGGTCTGCAGGCAGCGCGCCGACGTGGACGAAACCAGCCGGCCGACCCCGTAGGCGTCCAGTAGTGGCGTCAACCGCTGGCTCTGCAGCCGACCGCGTTCATCCAGCGGACGCTCCGAATCGATCCCGTCCCAGTCGCTGCGCGGCAGCGCCTTGCCGTGCCGGATCAGCAACAGCGGCGTCGAGTCCGGCAGGGCGACCGCCTGCCGGATCAGCGGACGCTCGTCGGCGTAGGTAACCAGGTCGAGCGCCTCGCGGACGCTGAACCACGCGGCGTCGTCCACCTCGCCGTTGGCCTTCTGCCGGCCGTTGCCGACGACCCGTGATCGCCAGTAGAAGACCGTCTTGGTGCCTGCGCTGACCGGGTACTGGATCGGGTCCAGTGGAATGCCGAGCCGCACGTTGACCCCGGCCTCCTCACGGGTCTCGCGGGCTGCACAGCCGACCAGGTATTCGTCCGGATCGAGCTTCCCCTTGGGCAGGCTCCAGTCCTGGTACCGCGGCCGGTGCACCAGCAGTACCTCGGTCTGGCCGTCCGGGTTCTCCCGGAGCACGACCGTACCGGCCGCAGTGATCTGCTTCGAGACGCGAGTGTTCGCCATCGTCTAGCGCTCGACCGCCCGACGTTGGCCCATGGTGGTGATCAGGTGGTCCTGGATGTCGAGCAGCGGCTCGCCGTCTGCGTCCAGCGTCCGCTGGGTCCAGGTGTCGCCCTCCAGCCACCAGGACGCCGTCCCCTCGTCAAAGGCCAGTTCGAACAGCCCTTCGATCTGGTCGATGTGCTTGGGGTTGTTCAGCCCGACGATCACCTCGACGCGGCGATCCAGGTTGCGATGCATCAGGTCGGACGAGCCGATGCCGACCGTGGGATTGCCCCCGTTGGCGAACCAGTACAACCGGCTGTGCTCGAGGAACCGGCCGAGGATCGAACGCACCCGGATGTTCTCGCTGAGCCCCGGCACGCCCGGACGCACCGAACAGATACCGCGCACCCACAGGTCCACCGGCACGCCGGCCTGGGACGCGCGGTACATCGCGTCCGTCACCGCCTCGTCCACGATCGAGTTCACCTTGATCCGCACCCGGGCGGGTAGCCCGGCGCGATGGTTCTCGATCTCGTGGTTGATGTTCTCGATCAGCCCGCGGCGGACCCCGTGCGGCGCCACCAGCAGCCGCTTGTAGTGGGTCTCCTGCGCCATGCCGGAGAGGTGGTTGAACAACCTGGCGACGTCATCGGTGATGATGTTGTTCGAAGTCAGCAGGCCCATGTCCTCGTACATCCGGGCGGTCTTCGGGTTGTAGTTGCCGGTGCCGATGTGAACGTAGCGACGCAGCCCGGTCTCCTCCTCGCGCACCACCAGCGACAGCTTGCAGTGCGTCTTCAGCCCGAGCATGCCGTAGACCACGTGGCAGCCGGCCTTCTCCAGCTTGCGGGCCCAGGCGATGTTGGCCTGCTCGTCGAAGCGCGCCTTGATCTCGACCAGCGCCAGCACCTGCTTACCCGCCTGCGCGGCCTCGACCAGGGCGTCGATGATCGGCGAGTCACCGGACGTACGGTAGAGGGTCTGCTTGATCGCCAGGACGGCCGGATCGGCTGCCGCCTGCTCGATGAAGCGCTGCACG
>JAKOQD010000156.1 GCA_029778515.1 Actinomycetes bacterium | reverse complement strand
GCCAACAAAGTGGACCGTTTCTCGCGCAGACGGCACCAAACTGTCCACTTTGTGTGGGTTGTTTCGGGACGGGGCTGGTGGTGCCAGCTGGGTCCGGCGGCTACTGATTCGGGCTTTCGACGGCCTCGGCCAGGCGGCGAAGCGATCCAATCGCGATCTCGCGATCGGTGGTCATCCAGAAGTCCGGCATCGACGCGCGCAGGAAGCTGCCGTAGCGCGCTTTGACCAGGCGGGAGTCGAGGATCGCCACCACACCACGATCGGTGAGCGTGCGGATCAGCCGCCCGGAACCTTGCGCGAGCAGCAGACCGGCATGGGTAGCGGCCACCGCCATGAAGCCGTTGCCGCCGGCGTCCGCCACTGCCTGCTGACGCGCCTGCATCAGCGGGTCGTCCGGGCGCGGGAACGGGATCTTGTCGATGATCACCAGCCGACAGGTGTCGCCCGGCACGTCGATCCCCTGCCACAGCGAGAGGGTGCCGAAAAGGGAGGCTTCCGGGTCGCTGATGAACTCCGCGGTGAGCCGGGCCAGGTGCGCGTCCCCCTGGCAGAGCACCAGCCGGTCGGGCACGTGTTCGCGGCAGTAGCGGGCCGCAGCCTCTGCAGCCCGCTGGGACGCGAACAGGCCGAGCGTCCGGCCCTCGGCAGCCCAGAGCAGCTCGGCGATCTCGGCGAGCGTCTCCGCGCTGATGCCGTCGCGGCCGGGCGGCGCGAGGTCAGCCGCGACGTAGAGAATCCCCTGGCTCCGGTAGTCGAAGGGCGAGCCGACGTCCTCACCGCGCCACGAACCACCCTCGCCGCCAAGCCCGAGCGACGCCGCCACCGCTTTGAAGTCGCCGCCGACCTTCAGTGTGGCTGAGGTCAGGACGCTCGGGTGGTTGTCGAACACCTGGCTGCGCAGCAGACCGGCCACCGAAAGCGGAGCGCAGTTCACCTGTCGGCCGAAGCGGTCCGACTCGGAAATCCAGACGACGTCGTGCTCCTCCAGCTTGGCCATGCGTTCCGCGATGTCGAAGACCTCCTGCGTCGCACCCTGTGCCTGACGCCGCTCTGGCTCCTCGTCGCTGCCCCCGCTGAGGGCGGAGACTGCGTGCCTGGCCGCGATCCGCACCACCCGGAGCGCCTCCAGCACGGGCGCGGACGGGTCCAGCACCCGGCCGACCGCGTCCGCGTCGAGACCAAGCTGCAGCGCGTCCGCCGCATCAAGGAACTCCAGGCCGACTTCGTCGCCCACCCAGGCCAGACAGCGTTTGGCCACGCGTTCAACCTGCTGCGGGCTCAGCTCCACCGAGGCCGCACCGGTCACGCGGGACACCAGTTCGTGGGCCTCATCGATGATTACGCCGTCGTACTCGGGCAGCGCGGTACCGCCGTGGAGCGCGTCGACCGCGAGCAGTGCGTGGTTCGTCACCACCAACTGGCTCGCCCGGGCACGCTCCCTGGACTTCTCCACGAAGCACTCCGTGCCGTAAGGGCAGCGCTGTGCGCCAACGCACTCACGCACCGGCACTGATACCTGCGCCCAGGCCAACGGCGTGTGGGCCGGGGCGTCGTCGCGGTCGGCCAGGCTGCCGTGCTCGGCCTCGGTCTCGGCCCAGCGGCGCAGTTCAACCACCTCGGCGCCGACACCAGTGGCCTCACCGGGCTCAGGCAGCAGCGCGTCCTGCTCTGCTCCCTGGCCGTCGCGGACGCGCAGCAGGCAGGCGTAGTTGCTGCGGCCCTTCAGCACGGCGTGGCTGACCTGCTGGCCGGTGACCTCGGCGCACGCGGCGACCGCCGCCGGTATGTCCTTGACGGCCAGCTGGGCCTGCAGTGCCAGGGTGGCAGTCGCCACGACCACCCGCGCCTCGCGCTGTTGCACGAGCGCTGCGAGTGCCGGTGCGAGGTAGCCGAGCGACTTGCCGGTGCCCGTGCCGGCCTGCACCAACAGGTGTTCGCCGGTGTCAAGGGTCCGGGCCACCTCGGTCGCCATCCTCCCCTGACCGGGACGCGCCGCACCGCCTATCCCCGCGATCGCGGCCTCGAGGATCTGTTCGGCGAGTTGACCGATGGGAACTGCCTCAGCCATCGGCGGCGTAGCGGGCCAGCTCGCCGGCGAGGTCGGCGTTCACCCTCGCGACCACCGCGGTGCCGTTCTCGGTGTGCTCACTGGAGACGAACTCACCGGTCAGGTGGATCTTGTTGATCAGGTCACCCCGGTCGTACGGCACCAACGCGTGCACCTCGATCGCCGGTCGCGGCAGCCGCTCCTCCACGCGAGCCAGCAGGTCGGCGATGCCTGCCCCGGTGCGGGCCGACACGAACACCGCGTCCGGGAAGCGACCCCGGAGCGCCAGCAGTTCGTTCGGCTCGGCGGTGTCGATCTTGTTGATCACCAATTGCTCGGCGACATTCGCCGCACCGATCTCGGCCAGCACGGTGCGCACGGCGGTGACTTGGCCGAACGGGTCCGGATCGGAGCCGTCGATGACGTGCAGCAGCAGGTCGGCGTTAACCGACTCCTCCAGCGTGGAACGGAACGCCTCCACCAGGTCGTGTGGCAGGTGCCGGATGAACCCGACTGTGTCGGTGAGCGTGTACACCCGGCCGTCCGTGGTCTGGGTGCGGCGAGTGGTCGGGTCGAGGGTGGCGAACAGCGCGTCCTCGACCAGCACACCGGCGCCCGTGAGCCGGTTGAGCAGTGAACTCTTGCCTGCGTTCGTGTAGCCGACGATCGCCACGCTGGGCACCTGGTTGCGGGTGCGCTGGGAACGCTTGGTGTCACGGACGGCGTCCAGCTCTCGCAACCGCTTGCGCAGGATCGAGATGCGGGTCTTGATCCGCCGACGGTCGGTCTCGATCTTGGTCTCGCCCGGACCGCGACCACCGATTCCGGCACCTCCCGCTGCGCGACCACCGGCCTGGCGGGAGAGATTGCCGCCCCAACCACGCAGCCGCTGCCGCAGGTACTGCAACTGAGCCAACTCGACCTGCGCCTTGCCCTCTGCGCTCTTGGCGTGGGTGGCGAAGATGTCAAGGATCAGAGCGGTGCGATCAATGACCTTCACGCCGACCCGGTCCTCAAGGTTGCGCAGCTGGGCCGGCTCGAGTTCGCCGTCGCAGATCACGGTGTCGGCGCCGGTCGCCAGCACGACCTCGCGTACCTCGTCGACCTTGCCGCGGCCGATGAAGGTCGCCGGGTCGGGATGGCTGCGCCGCTGCACCAGCCCCTCGAGAACCTGCGAACCCGCGGTCTCCGCCAGCAACTTCAGCTCGGCCATGGCGTAGTCGGCGTCAGCTTCGGTGCCGCTGGTCCAGACGCTGACCAGCACGACCCGCTCCAACTGGAGCTCGCGGTACTCCACCTCGGTGATGTCGGCCAGCTGGGTGGACATGCCGGCCACCCGGCGCAGCGAGTGCCGAGCCTGCAGGTCAACGGAGGATTCGATCAGCGATTCTTCTTCAGTCATCGTCCATCCAACTTAGCTCGGCAGGTCGATCCGACCGCGCGCCACGACCGCGGCGGGGCCGATCAGGACCGCGTCCGGATCGCCCAGTCGCACCTCCAGGCGTCCGCCCAGCACCTGCACGGCGCAGTTCTGCGCACCGCCGAGTACCGCAGCGGACGCGACCACGCCGGTGCCGCAGGAGTCCGTCTCGCCAACCCCGCGCTCGAACACCCGCAGCCGAAGCCGGCCAGGGCCTTCGCGAAGGACGAACTCGGTGTTCACCCCGTTCGGGAAAGCGTCCGCAGGCGACCAAGTGGGCGCGAGGCTGAGATCCAGCCCGTCGAGTTCCGCGGCGGAGGCCACCTCGACCACGGCGTGCGGATTGCCCACATCAGCGGCCGTCGCCGGCCACGTGCGTCCGCCGTGGCTGATCGTCACCTGGTCACCGATGCTCACTGCGCCCATGCTGACTGCGATCCGGCCGTCGTCCACCAGCCACCCACTGCGCAGGCCGGCTCTGGTCGCCACCGCGGTCACCCCGGACGGATCGATCAGATCCTCCTCGGCGAGAAATCGCAGGAAGACCCGCAGCCCGTTGCCGCACATCTCCGCGAACGAGCCGTCGGCGTTGCGGTAGTCCATGAACCAGTCCGCCCGGCTGCCGGCCCACTGCGACACCTGATTGGTCCGGACTGCGCGGAGCACCCCGTCGCCGCCAATCCCGGCACGGCGGTCACACAGGTAGCGCACCTGCTCGGCAGTCAGGTCGTAGAGGTTGTCGGGGTCGGCGAACAGCACGAAGTCGTTGCGGGTGCCGTGCCCCTTGGCGAACTCGATGTCCATCACGCCTCCTGTGGTCCGCCAAGCACCTTATCCGTTACCACCGACGCGATCGTGATCGCGCTCTGCGGCCCGGCCGGCAACCAGACGATCCGCGGATCCCGCCGGAACCAGCCCAACTGCTTGCGGGCGAATCTGCGGGTTCCTGTGATCGTTGCCTCCCGGGCCTCGGACTCGGTGAGCTCACCGTCCAGGAACGCCAACACCTGGCGGTAGCCGAGCGCGCGGGACGCCGTCCGCCCGCTGCGAAGGCCCCGGTCCACGAGTTTCTCGACCTCCGCAACCAGGCCGTCGGCCCACATCTGGTCCACTCGTGCGGCGATCCGCTCGTCCAGCACCTCACGTGGCACCTCCAGACCGAACTGCAGCACGCCGTCGAGTGCGTACGTCCATTCCGGCAGCACGGACGTGAACGTGCCGGTCAGCTCGATCACCTCGAGCGCCCGGACGATCCGTCGGGCGTTGCCGGGCAGGATCCCGGCAGCGGCTTCGGGGTTCAACTCAGTCAGCCGGGCATGCAGGGCGGGGGAACCCAACTTGTCCAGCTCGGCTTCCAGCCGCGACCGAATGGCCGGATCCGTCCCGGGAAACTCGAAGGCGTCCAGGATCGCGTGCACATAAAGCGCCGAACCGCCGGCCAGCAGCGGCACCACGCCGCGCTGCCTGCAGTCGGCGATCGCTGCTCTGGCAAGGCGCTGGAAGTCCGCGACGCTCGCGGTCTCGGTGACGTCGAGGATGTCGACCAGGTGATGTGGAACGCCGCCGCGCTCTGCCACCGTGGGCTTCGCGGTGCCGATGTCCATTCCGCGATAGACCAGCATCGAATCGGCGTTCACCACCTCTGCCGCCAGCCCTGCGTCCGCCAGAAGGCGCGCCACCTCGACCGCCACCGCGGTCTTGCCGCTGGCCGTCGGCCCATTCAGTGCCACTGCCGGAATCGCCACGTGGAACATTGTCTCAACCGGTCGGTGATTTCCCTTGGCAACGCGTCCTTTGCGGCACACAATGGATGATGCAGCCGGGATAGGCCTGGCGCCGGGACAGAAAGGAGGTCACATGGACATCGTCGAACAGATCAAGGATGCCGTGGCCGACCACGCAGCTGAGATCAAGGAAGGCGTCGAGCAGGTTGGCGACTTCATTGATGAGAAGACCGGCGGACAGTACGCGGCACAGGTGGACCAGGCTCAGGAGTTCGTCAAGGACCAACTCGGTAACTGAGCGATACGGATCCACTGGATCTGGAGCGGGACAGACTTCCCGCACAACGACGAAACCCGAGGGGTCGAGCCAAGCTGGTCGGCCCCTCGGTCTATGCCCGGACCAGCTTCGGCAGCCCCAGGCCGACCGTCCGCCCGGGCGCAGCTTCAGCCTCGGGAGGCGCCTGACGTGCGGCCCAGGCATCGCCGCCGCGGGTGCGCCGCAGGCTCAGCAGGCCGCCATCGGCGTTCAGGTGGTGCGGCGCGGCGTAGCTGATCTCTACCTCGGCAAGGTCTCCCGGACGCGGCCGCAGCGCCGGATCGTCCGGCACCGCCACGTGCACCAGGCGGTTGTCGCGGGCCCGCCCGGACATGCGGTGGGTGGCGGCGTCCTTGCGGCCCTCGCCGTCGGCGAACAGCACCTCCACCCGTTGCCCGACGAGCTTTGAGTTCTCGGCCCAGGCCAGCTCGCCGACCAGGTCGACCAGCCGCTCGTACCGCTCCTGAACCACGGCCTTGGGTACCTGGTCTGGCATCGTCGCGGCCGGCGTCCCCGGCCGGATCGAATACTGGAAGGTGAACGCCGCCGAGAACCGCGACGCGCGGACGACCTCCATGGTCGCCTCGAAGTCGGCGTCGGTCTCGCCGGGGAAGCCGACGATGATGTCGGTGGTGATCGCAGCGTGCGGAATGGCCGCCCGTACCCGGTCGAGGATGCCGAGGAACTTCGTGCTGCGGTAGGAGCGGCGCATCGTCTTCAGCACCGCGTCCGAGCCCGACTGCAGCGGCATGTGCAGCGACGGCATCACGTTCGGAGTCTCGGCCATGGCCGCGATCACGTCGTCGGTGAAGGCCGCAGGGTGCGGCGAGGTGAACCGGACGCGTTCCAGGCCGTCGATCTCGCCACAGGCCCGTAGCAGCTTGGCGAACGCGCCCCGATCGCCGAACTCGACGCCGTAGCTGTTCACGTTCTGGCCGAGCAGGGTGATCTCCTGCACGCCTTCGGCCACGAGCGCCTTGATCTCGGCCAGCACGTCGCCCGGACGCCGATCGGTCTCCTTGCCGCGCAGCGCAGGCACGATGCAGAAGGTGCAGGTGTTGTTGCAGCCAACGCTGATCGACACCCACGCGGCATAGGCGGAGTCGCGCCGGGTGGGCAACGTGGACGGGAACCGCTCAAGCGACTCCAGGATCTCCACCTGGGACTCGGATTCGATCCGCGCCCGCTCCAGCAGCACCGGCAGCGAGCCAAGGTTGTTGGTGCCGAAAACGACGTCCACCCAGGGCGCGCGCTGCACGACCGTGTGCCGGTCCTTCTGGGCCATGCAGCCGCCGACCGCGATCTGCATGCCGGCGTGCGCCTGCTTCACCGGCGCGAGATGACCGAGGTTCCCGTAGAGCCGGTTGTCGGCGTTCTCCCGAACCGCGCAGGTGTTGAACACCACCACGTCGGCCTGGGATCCAGCCTCAGCGGGCTGGTAGCCCGCGTCCAGAAGTACGCCCGCGATCCGTTCGGAGTCGTGGACGTTCATCTGGCAGCCATAGGTGACCACTTCGAACGTGCGCATGACGAGCTACTTTACCCAAGGAACGCTGATTGTTGTTCGGCATGGAGCGAGGCTGAGCCATCGAGGCGCGGCGCCGGGCGGCCAGGTGGTAGGCGGATGCGGGGCTGCCGGACAGGTCCGGGACGGGGCTATTTGGCGAGCGCCACGGCCCGCGACTCGCGGACGACGGTCACCTTGATGTTGCCCGGGTAGGTGAGTTCCTCCTCGACGCGCTTGGCGATGTCACGTGCGATCACCAGCGATTGGGCGTCGTTGACCAGTTCTGG
>JAKOQD010000155.1 GCA_029778515.1 Actinomycetes bacterium | reverse complement strand
TCGATGCGGTCCCAGGTGTAGCGATAGCCGCCGGTCAGGCGAACGCGGTCGAGGGCCGGGGTCAGCGCGCCGAGGTCCAGCGTGGCCTGGGCGAACAGGGCCTTCGATTCGTTGGTGTTCGAGGTTTCGCTGAAACCCGAGCAGGCCAGCGCGCCGGCCGTGCCCGGCAGGGCGCAGACGTTGACCGCGTAGCTCACCATCGCGCCGCCCGGGGTCTGCTTCGAGTAGAAGCCGCCGAAGGTGTAGGTCAGCTTCTTGTCCAGCGCGGAGCCCTGGAACTGCAGTTCCTCGGTGAACAGGCGATAGAAGTCGCGCGGAGCCGTGCGGCTCAGGTCGGTCTGGCCCTGATCGTAGAGGTTGAGCGTCGTGCCATCGCCGTCACCGGCGTAGTACGACTTCAGCGAGGCGTAGCTGATGATGTTGCGCAGCTTCAGCCCGTCGGTCAGGTCGACGTCGGTGCTGTTCGACACGCCCCACGAATAGACCTTGGTGAAGTCGTCGAGGCCGTGGGCGACGACGCGGTTGCCGCGGGCCTGCTGGTCGGTGATCAGCTTGGTGATGGCGCTGCAGTCGCTGGCCGGCGTGGCCAAGGGCGAGGTGCAGAACTTGTAGGACGCAATGCCGTAGCCCCAGCCGTAGGCATCGCTGTAGCCCTTCAGCAGGTTGGTGTTGATGTTGATCGGAACGGTGCCGGTGCCGTTGCTCTTGCCATAGCCATAGTAGCCCATGGTGTAGCTCGAGACGCCTTCGACCGGCTCCCACTGGATGCCGATGCGGGCCATCCGGGTGTGCTGGTCGTCGCGGTCCTTGTTCCAGTTGATGTCGTGGGTGAAGCCGTCACGATCACGGGTGGCGCCGACGAGGCGGACGCGCAGGGTGTCGGACAGCGGCACGTTCACCACCGCTTCCAGCTCGGTCATGTTGTAGTTGCCGAAACCGCCCTGGATGTGGCCTTCGAGGCGGTCGGTCGGCTTGGCCGGGGTCAGCAGGACCGCGCCGCCGGTGGTGTTGCGGCCGAACAGGGTGCCCTGGGCGCCCGAGAGCACCTGGACGTTCTGCAGATCGGTGAAGGTGCCGGGGCCACCCTGGCCCGAAAGGCTGATCGCGGTCGGCAGCGGCACTTCGTTCATGTAGACGACGACCGCCGGGGCCCCCTGGAACGAGGCGCTCTGGCCGCGGATCGAGGGCGACATGACATCGCGCGAGGTCTGGCCGTTCGGGGCCACGACGAGCGACGGAACCTGGCTCTGCAGACCCTGCAGGTTGGTCACGCCACGTTCGCGCAGGCCTTCGGCCGAAACGGCGGTGATGGCGATCGGCACGTCCTGCGAACGCTCTTCACGGCGCTGGGCGGTGACGACGATTTCGCTCAGGCCCGAGCCGCTGTCGCTCGCCTGGGCTTCGGTAGCCTGGGCAAAGGCATGGCCCGGCAGCATCGCGGCGCCGGCCAG
>JAKOQD010000154.1 GCA_029778515.1 Actinomycetes bacterium | reverse complement strand
CTGAAACGCAGAGCCAGCGACGTCCTGGCCTACTTCGACCATCCCCGCACATCGAACGGCCCCACCGAAGCCATCAACGGACGCCTCGAACACCTCCGCGGCTCCGCCCTCGGCTTCCGCAACCTCACCAACTACATCGCCAGGTCGCTGCTCGAAACCGGCGGATTCAGACCCCAACTACACCCTGGATTGTGAAGAGCCGCGAAAGCTCCCACCTGGTCGGTGGCGACCGCGGCCAGCCTGGTCGGCACCGAGTTGATCGAAATCTCCAGGTCGGCTATGCCGGCGGCGAAGCCAGCACCGGAGATGGTCACCTCGCTGCCCCGCGTAGTTCATCGTCCCACACTCCGTCCACGGTCACCTGGCCATCGCTGGCCAGCACGGACGCCAGCGCGGGCGCGGTGTCCAACGGTTCAGCCGTGGCGGTGGGTTCAGCGGACGGGCAGATAGCCGAAGTACAACCCGGCGGCCGCAAGGCACGAGCCGATGAACACCGGACGCCGGCCGACCCGGTCGAACAACCGGGCCCACGCCGGCTGGGCAGCAGGCCGAGTGCGGTCACGGTCGAGATGATCACCAGGTACGCATCAGCCGCGATGCCTCGGGCCACCGCGTAACTGAGCCCGTAGACGTTGAGCACCGCTCCCCCGACCGCGTAGAAGGTGCCGACCGCCGACCGCGAGCACCGCGAGCCAGTGCTGCCGTAGGACGGTCACCACCGGCCCCGGGCCAACTCCCCCGCCGCAGCCGCGTCCGCGAACACCGGCGGCTCGGCCACCGTCCGGCGGATCACCAGCGCGACGATCAGCAGCAGTCCGGCGACCAGGAAGGGCAGCCGCCAGCCCCAGGCGAGCAGCGCGTCCCTAGGCATCCAGAGCACCCCCGAGGAAGGCCAGCTTGCCGAGCAGCGTGCCCTGCATGGTCCAGACAGCGAACCGGTTCCGGGCACCCTCGGGGGCATGTTCCAGCGAAAGGGCGTTCGAGCCGGCCTGCTCGCCGCCGGCGGACAGGCCCTGCAATAGCCGCAGCACCAGCGGTCGGACCGGTGCGATCACCCCGGCTTGGGCGAAGCTGGACAGCAGGCCGATGCCGGTCGTGGCCAGCCCCATCAACGTCACCGACCAGATCAGTGCCTTCCTCCGGCCCAGCCGATCGCCGAGGTGGCCGAACAGCACCGCACCGAGCGGACGCGCCACGAACGCGCTACCGAAGGTGATTAACGCCGCAACGGTGGCCGGCGCCGGGCCAAGCCTCGCGAAGAACACCGGCCCGAGCACCAGCGCCGGAGCTGTGGCGAAGAGGGTGAAGTCGTAGTACTCCACCGCACTGCCGAGCAGTGCCGAACGAGCCGCTCGCGACGCCATCGGGGCAACACTGCCCACCTTCTTGCTCGCATGCTCGGCCTAGGAAGTCGGACGGGTGCACGCGGCGTATCTCGAACTCTGCCCGACCCGGAAGGGTCGAGGTCCATCCACCGCCAAGCGTCGCAAGCTGGACAGGTGAGTCCCAAGACGGGGCCGAGCCGTCCAACTTGCGGAAAACCGACACGACCTCCCTCTCAAGCTGGACAGGTGAGTCCCAAGACGGAGCCGAACCGTCCAGCTTGCGAAGAAGCGGGGACCAGCTTGCGAAGAAGCGGGGACCAGCTTGCGGAGAAGCGGGGCCCAGCTTGCGGAGCAGCATTGAGCCGTGAACCGCAGAATCCCGCCGAGACCAGCGGTCGCGGCGGGATTCGGGGCTTGCCTAGCGGCGGATCAGCGCAGGTCGCCGGTATCGTACTCGTCCAGCCCGACCGACGAACCGCCGACCGAAAGGTCGTAGTCGTACGGGTCGTAGGAGAGGTCGTAAGCAGCCGCCCGCGCCTCCGCGGTGGGCTCCACCCGGATGTTGCGGTACCGCTCCAGGCCGGTGCCGGCAGGGATCAGCTTGCCCAGGATGACGTTCTCCTTGAGGCCCAGCAGCGAGTCCGACTTCGCGTTGATCGCTGCGTCGGTGAGCACCTTGGTGGTCTCCTGGAACGAAGCCGCGGACAGCCACGACTCGGTTGCAAGGGACGCCTTGGTGATGCCCATCAGCACCGGACGGCCCTGGGCCGGGGTACGGCCTTCGGTCACCATCTGGCGGTTCTGCGCCTCGAACGACTTCCGGTCGACCAGCTCGCCCGGCAGCATCGACGTGTCGCCGGACTCGATCACCGTGATCCGACGAAGCATCTGCCGGATGATGATCTCGATGTGCTTGTCGTGGATCGGCGCACCCTGCGTCCGGTACACGGCCTGCACCTCTTCGACCAGGTGTTCTTGCACCTTGCGCAGACCCGACACGCGAAGCACGTCCTGCGGGTCGGGCGTACCGGCGTAGAGCTGCCGTCCGGCCGCAACGTGATCGCCGTCGCCGACAGAGTGCCGGACGCCGGTCGCGTCCTCCCACTCCAGGCGGACGCGCCGCGGCAGCGGGTACTCCAGGTCGGCCTCGCCGTCGTCGCGGACGATGACCAGCTTGCGGGTACGCTCGCCCTCCTCGATCCGCACCCGGCCGGACGCCTCAGCGATCGGCGCCTTGCCCTTGGGCTGTCGGGCCTCGAAGAGCTCGACCACACGCGGCAGACCCTGGGTGATGTCGTCACCGGCCACACCACCGGTGTGGAAGGTACGCATCGTCAGCTGGGTGCCGGGCTCGCCGATCGACTGGGCCGCGACGATACCGACAGCCTCGCCCACGTCCACCAGCTTGCCGGTGGCCAGCGAGCGGCCGTAGCACATGGCGCAGGTGCCGGTGGCCGCCTCACAGGTGAGGACGGAGCGCACCTTGACCTCGGTGATGCCGTTCTTGAGCAGCTTCTTGATGTTCACGTCGCCCAGATCGACGCCGGCCTTGACCAGCACCTTTCCGGCGGCGCTCACCACGTCGGTGGCCAGCGTGCGGGAGTAGACCGCGGTCTCCACGTTGCGGGCTGCGGCCAGCTTGCCGTTCTTGCCCTCGGCCGCGATCGCCTTGGTGAGCCCCCGATCGGTCTGGCAGTCCTCCTCGCGGATGATCACGTCCTGCGACACGTCCACCAGACGCCGGGTCAGGTACCCGGAGTCGGCCGTGCGCAGTGCGGTGTCCGCCTGGCCCTTCCGGCCACCGTGCGTGGAGATGAAGTACTCCAGCACGCTCAGGCCCTCACGGAAGTTGGACTTGATCGGCCGGGCGATGATCTCGCCCTTCGGGTTGGCCACCAGGCCGCGCATGGCCGCGATCTGGCGCATCTGGGTCATGTTCCCTCGGGCGCCGGAGTGCACCATCATGACGATCGGGTTCGTCTTGTCGAAGTTGGCCTCCATCGCGGCGGTCAGCTCGGCGGTAGCGTCCGTCCAGAGCTGAATCAGCTCCTGGTGCCGCTCCTCCTCGGTGACCTTGCCACGCTCATACTGCTTGGTGATCTTGTTGGCACGCGCCTCGTAGGCCGCCAAGATCTCCGGCTTGTTCGGCGGAGTCTGCACGTCCCCGATCGAAACGGTCACACCCGAGCGGGTGGCCCACTTGAAACCGAGCGACTTCAGCTTGTCCAGCGT
>JAKOQD010000153.1 GCA_029778515.1 Actinomycetes bacterium | reverse complement strand
GTTGTGGCATCGCTTCTCGGCAGCCCGCACGACCTACACCCGTAGGCGCAAGTCGCAGTTCGCGGAGCAGGCAGCCAAGCGCGACGTGGCGAAGGCCACGAAGGAACAGATCATCGCCGAGGCGCGTGAACTCGCCAAGTCGACCGACTGGGGACCCACCGCGGGCGCATTCCGCGACCTGATGACCCGCTGGAAGGCCGCTGGGGTAGCTCCGCGAGAGGTGGACGACCAGCTCTGGGCCGAGTTCCGCGGAATTCAGGACGGCTTCTTTAGCGCGCGGACGGCCGTGCTGACCGAACAGGACGCGGAGTTCAAGGCGAATCTGGACGCGAAGCTGGTCCTGCTGGACGAGGCCGAAGCGAGCCTGGTGCCCGTCACCGATCTGGCTGTAGCGCGCGCTGGTTTCCGCACCTTCCTGGAAAAGTACAACGCGTACGGCCGGGTGCCGCGTGAGCAGATGCGCAGTCTGGACGCGAGAGTGAAGGCGCTAGAGACCGCCGTCCGCTCTGCCGAAGAGGATGAGTGGCGGCGCACCGACCCGCAGGCCAGAGCCCGGGCCGAGGAGACCGTCGGCATGCTCAGCGCCGAGATCGAGAAGCTCACCGAGAAGGTGGCCAAGGCGAGCGCTCGCGGCGATGCGTCCGCAGCCAAGAAGGCTCAGGACTCGATCGACACGTACACGGTCTGGCTCGACCAGGCCAAGGCGACGCTGGCCGACTTCAGCCGCTAACGGCGCGCTCCGTCGGCAGCAACCGCCACGCACGTGCAGGGAGCCCGGCCTACGCCGGGATGACGTCCATCCCAATCATTGGGTCATCCCGGGCTTGACCCGGGATCTCCGCCGGCTACGCCGGGATGACGCTCGCAGAGCGAGCGTCAGTTCTTCAGTCGGAAGACGTCGTAGACACCGGGCACCTTGCGGACGGCCTCGATCAGGTGCTCCAGGTGGGTGGGGTCGGTGGTCTCGAAAGTGAACCGGAACTTGAAGATGTGGTCCTTGGTCGTGTTCAGGGTCGCGGACTGGATCGAGATGTGGTGCTCCCCCATGATCCGGGTCACCTCGGACAGGATGCCGGTGCGGTCCAGGCCCTCGACATGCATGGCCACCAGGAACGAACTGCTCGCGGTCGGCGCCCAGGACACCTCGACCAGGCGTTCGGGCTCGCTGCGCAGGGACTCGGCGTTGGTGCAGTCCTTGCGGTGCACCGACACGCCGCTCTCCCGGGTGACGAACCCGAGAATCTCGTCGCCCGGCACCGGGCGGCAGCACCGAGCCAGCTTCACCCAGACGTTGGGTGCGCCCTTGACCACCACACCGGCCTCGTCGCTGGATGATCGCGTCCGACGCGGTCGGCTGATCACCGACTCGTCCTCGCCGCGCAACTCGTCCACTGCCTCAGCGCCGCCCTCGGACGTGATCAGCCGCTGCACGACGGCCTGGGCACTGATCGAACTCTCACCCAGCGCCGCGTAGAGCGCGTCGGTGTCGGCCAGCCGGAAGTGCTCGACCAGGCCCGACATGTGTTCGGGCGTGAGCAGCCGTTGCAGCGGAAGCCCGGCCCGGCGGAGCTGCTTGGTGAGCAGGTCCTTGCCGTTCTCGATCGACTCCTCGCGCCGCTCCCGCATGAAGTGCTGCCGGATCTTGCCGCGGGCGCGCGGGCTCTTCACGAAACCCAGCCAGTCGCGGCTCGGTCCGGCATTGGCGGCCTTCGAGGTGAGCACCTCGACGACATCCCCCGAAGTCAGCGCGGATTCCAGCGGCACAAGCCGGCCGTTAACCCGGGCGCCGATGGTGCGATGCCCGACCTCGGTGTGCACGGCGTACGCGAAGTCCACCGGCGTGGCGCCCTGGGGCAGGTTCATCACGTCGCCCTTGGGCGTGAACACGAAGACCTCGTCGGTGGCGATCTCGAACCGAAGGGTGTCGAGGAACTCTCCCGGATCCTCGGTCTCGCGCTGCCACTGGCTGATCTGCTGCACCCAGTTGAGCTCGGTGCCGTCAGCTTTGCCCTCCTTGTACTTCCAGTGGGCGGCCACACCGTACTCAGCCTGTCGGTGCATCTCGTGCGTCCGGATCTGCAGCTCGACCGCCTTGCCGCCCGGCCCCAGCACAGTCGTGTGCAACGACTGATAGAGGTTGAACTTCGGCATCGCGATGTAGTCCTTGAACCGCCCCGGAATCGGGTTCCAGCGGGCGTGCAGCGTGCCGAGGGCCGCATAGCAGTCGCGTTGCGTGTCGACCAGGATGCGCAACCCGACCAGGTCGTAGATGTCCGCGAAGTCGCGTCCGCGCACCACCATCTTCTGGTAGATCGAGTAGTAGTGCTTCGGCCGGCCGTAGACCGTTGCCTTGATCCCGGCCTCAGCCAGGTCAGCGCGTACCTGCTCGGTGACCACGCGCAGGTAGTCCTCCCGCAGCGGTGCCCGCGCGGCCACCAGCTTCACAATCTCGTCGTAGATCTTCGGCTGCAGCGTGGCGAACGACAGGTCCTCCAACTCCCACTTGATCGCATTCATGCCCAGTCGATGGGCGAGCGGGGCGAAGATCTCGAGGGTGTCCCTGGCGATGGCCATCTGCTTGTCCTGGCGCAGGTAGCCGATCGTGCGCATGTTGTGCAGCCGGTCGGCCAGCTTGATCACCAGGACGCGGATGTCCTTGCTCATCGCGAGCACCATCTTGCGGATGGTCTCTGCCTTCGCCGACTCGCCGTAGGCGATCTTGTCCAGCTTGGTGACGCCGTCCACCATCGCGGCGACCTCCGGACCGAAGTCGGCGGTGAGCTGCTGCACGGTGTACGACGTATCCTCGACCGTGTCATGCAGCAGGGCCGCACACAGCGTGGCCTCGTTCATGCCGAGTTCGGCCAGGATCGTCGCCACCGCCAGCGGGTGGGTGATGTAGGCGTCCCCGCTCTTGCGCAGCTGGCCGGTGTGGTAGTGCTCCGCGGTGCGGTAGGCCCGCTCGATCAGGGCGACGTCAGCCTTCGGCCGGTGGGTGTTGACGATCCGGAGCAACGGATCGAGCACCGGGGCGGGCTGGTTGCGCTGCGCGCCGATCCGCGCCAGCACCTGGCGCATGCGCATCCGCGGCTGGTCGGTGGCTGCCAAACGCGTCCGCGGTTCCCCCGGCAGCCCATCGCCTTCGCCGTACGGACCGTGGATCGGTTGGGTCACGCCACCTCCCGATTGATGACTTGAGGAAGGCTCACTCTACTCGTGGCGTGCGGTGACCTGGGGCCCTGCGCACCACGATCACCTCATCGCCGGTACGCAACTGGTCGGCGCTGGCCTCGTAGTACCGCCGCAAGGTGCGATTCCGCACCACACCGAGCACCTTCTCGCCCTGGATCTCGGTGATGCTCTTTCCGCTCTCCTCGGCAGTGATCGGACGCTGGGTCACTTCCAGCCCCTG
>JAKOQD010000152.1 GCA_029778515.1 Actinomycetes bacterium | reverse complement strand
GCTGATCCTGCGGGAGGGCCGCTACTTGCCGCCGGACACCCCGCCCGAACCCCTGCCGCAGGTCGATCCCGCGCCCGCCGAGGGGATGTGGGCGCCGCTCGCCGGTGTCCGGTACCTGCTCAGTGAACTCGCGAAGGTGCCCGCACCGTGGAACCCCGCGCGTGGCGTGGGCCGGCGAGCACTGACCGAACGCGCCGTGACTATGGGCGTGCCCTACGACGACCTGGTCTGCTGGTTGGAACTCGCCGCAGTTGCCGGGCTCGTCGGAGGTGCCGACAGTGAGGTCCGGCCCACCTCGGCCGCCCGGGCGTGGCTGGCCGCGGCACCTGCGCAGATGTGGCGCCTGCTGATCGAACCCTGGCTGGACAGCGATCGCCCGTTGCTGCGCTGCCGCCCTGACGAACTCGGCGCCGTGACCACCGCTGGTCAGGCCCGTACGGCATTGCATCGCCGCAACGTCTTGCAGGCATGGCCGGCCGGGCGCATCACGACCGAGGCATTGCGAGCGCACATCACATGGCAACGGCCCCGCATGGCAGATGCGGCTGCCCAGAGTCCCGAGTTCGCGGCCGAACTCGAACGGCTCGGGTTGCTGGTGGGCGCCGTCCCGACGCAAGCTTTGGGCCTCTTACCGGATGGCATCGACCAAGTGCGGCTGCCGGAGGCGGCGCAGCAGGCGTTGATCGTGCAGCCGGACCTTACGGTCATTGCGCCGCTGAACCTCGACAGCGCAACCTGGGCGTTGCTGCACGACATCTCCCGGCTGGAGTCCTGGGGGCCGGTCACCATGCACAGGATCGATCCGGCGTTGCTTCGCTCCGCGATCGGCACGCGCGACCCGCAGCAGGTGCTGGCCGACTTGGCTGCTGCCAGTCGCACCCCGTTGCCGCAATCGCTGGAGTACTTGGTGCGAGATGCGGCCCGCGTGCAGCCGGTCCGGATCTGGGCCGCCTCCCTGGTGCGGGCAACAGCCGACGACGCACCCACCTTGCGTGACCTCGGTCTGCAGGAGATCGCGGACGGGACGTTCGCCTCCGAGGAACCACTCGACGTCCTGCGCGAGCGGTTGCAGGCCGCAGGAGTGTCGGTGGAGACCAGCAATGCAGCCCAACCCGGCACGCCGTTGGAATACCCGCGCTCCACCAGTCACGACCCGGCTGCGGTCGACCGGTTGGTGGCCCGGCTCGTGGGGGATGAGCAGGTGACCGAGGAACCACCGCCCCTGCGCCCCGTCGACCCGGTCACGGTGGCGGCCCGTTGTCAGCAGGCGGTCGCCCAAGCCCAAACCCTCTGGCTGGAATTCCACGACGGGGGTGCGACGTTGACCCACCTGGTGGAGCCCTTCGAACTGCGTGCCGGAATGCTGTCCGGCTGGAGCCTGTCGGCAGGGCGCACCATCACCGTTCCACTGTCCCGGATCGCCGCGTTGGGGGATGCCGCATGACCGATGGCCCGCTGATCGTCCAGAGCGACCACACGCTGCTGCTGGAGATCGACCATCCGCAGGCCGAAGCCTGCCGCCGCGAGATCGCGGTGTTCGCCGAACTCGAGCGCTCACCGGAGCACGTGCACACCTACCGGCTGACCAAGCTCGGTCTGTGGAACGCCCGTGCCGCCGGGCATGACGCCGAGCAGATCGTCGACACGCTGGTCCGCTATTCGCGCTTCCCGATCAGTCCGGCGCTGTTGCTGGATGTGACCGAGACGGTGGCCCGCTACGGCCGCCTGGAATTGCACAACCATCCCGCCCACGGGCTGGTGCTCGTCAGCCACGATCGCGCCGTGCTGGCCGAGGTTCTGCGGCACAAGAAGACCGGCGGCATGCTCGGTGCCCACATCGACGACGACACCGTGGCGGTGCATCCCAGCGAACGCGGCCGGTTGAAGCAGGCGCTGCTGGCGATCGGCTGGCCCGCCGAGGACCTGGCCGGCTACGTCGACGGTGAGGCGCACCCCATCGCTTTACGCGAGCAGGGCTGGGTGTTGCGCGACTACCAGCGGCTGGCTGCGGAGAACGCCTACCACGGCGGTTCGGGCGTCGTAGTGCTGCCCTGTGGCGCGGGCAAGACGATAGTGGGTGCCGCGGCCATGGCGATGGCGCAGGCGACCACGCTGATCCTGGTCACGAACACCGTCGCGGCGCGGCAATGGCGATCCGAGCTGCTGGCCAGGACGACCCTGACAGAGGACGAGATCGGCGAGTACAGCGGACAGTCCAAGGAGATCCGGCCGGTCACGATCGCGACCTACCAGATCCTGACGTCCAAGCGGAAGGGTGTTTACGCCCACCTCGAACTCTTCGATGCCCGCAACTGGGGCCTGATCCTCTACGACGAGGTTCACCTGTTGCCCGCGCCCGTCTTCCGCTTCACCGCCGACATCCAGAGCCGGCGCCGGATCGGACTGACCGCCACGCTGGTCCGCGAGGACGGCCGGGAGTCCGACGTGTTCTCGCTGATCGGGCCGAAACGGTTCGACGCGCCGTGGAAGGACATCGAGGCGCAGGGGTACATCGCGCCGGCGGATTGTTGCGAGATCCGGGTGAGCCTCGAGGAGTCCGAACGGATGGCCTATGCGCTGGCCGAACCCGAGGACCGCTATCGCCTGGCCGCGGCCGCCCCCGTCAAGACCCAAGTGGTCGAGCAACTCATTGCGTCTCACCCCGACGACCAGATCCTGGTGATCGGGCAGTACCTCGACCAGCTCGACGACCTAGCTGCCGACCTCGACGCCCCGCTGATCACGGGCAAGACGCCGGTGCGCCGGCGGCAGGAGCTGTTCGACGCCTTCCGGGCCGGCGAGGTGCGGGTGCTGGTCGTGAGCAAGGTGGCCAACTTCTCGGTCGACCTGCCGGAAGCGCGGGTGGCGATCCAGGTGTCGGGCACGTTCGGTTCTCGGCAGGAGGAGGCGCAGCGGCTGGGCCGGGTGCTGCGGCCCAAGCACGACGGCGCGACGGCCCACTTCTACACCGTGGTCACCCGCGACACGGTCGACGCCGACTTCGCCGCGCACCGGCAGCGATTCCTCGCCGAGCAGGGCTACGCCTACCGGATTCTGGACGCTGCCGATCTCTAGGCCCGGTTTCGGTGTCTGACGTGCCATCCAAGGTCGGGTTAGGCACCCAAACCGTTTTTCGCCGCCCGCGCAGACATCATCCACTTGGCCGAGAACCACTGATTAATCATGGCTCAGCCACGTTCCGCGCAGGACACAGCATTAATCAGTACTTCCTTAGGGCTAGACACAACGGCAGGCGCCATGCTCGAATGAGCCAAAGGTCACGATTTGGTCACGACACGAGGAGGTGGGCCCCATGGTCGACGAGAAGACTGTCCGCGCAGTTCCGCAGATTGAGGACGTCCGTGACATGCGCCAGGAACTCAACGACACCGCCGACCGCCTCGTCCTCGAAGTGGTCGCCGCCGCCGACGACGGCTACACGGCTGTGCCGGAATGCCAGCGCCTGATCGCCTGGCTGTCGGCGGAATTCCTGCCCTATGTCACCCCCCGCTTTTCGCAGCCGCCACAGGACCTCGACGACCTTCAGGACGTGCTCGAGGAACTGCACGGCTCGAACGGTACCGAGGCGGCCCAGTTGAGCCTGCAGGCACGATCTCTGGTCTTCCGCCTCATCTAGAAGGCGCGGCGTCGCCTCCCTCGCCCGCCTTCGTCGAATGGGCCCCGGCCTGGCACCAGACCGGGGCCCATTCACATGCTCAGTCGTCCGGCTGCAAGTTCGGCGTACCAGCGTCCGGAGTCCCGCACGGTTCGCTGCTGACTGTCGAAGTCGACGTGCACGAGTCCGAACCGCTGCTTGGTGCCTTCCGCCCACTCGAAGTTGTCCATCAGCGACCAGCAGAAGAAGCCGCGGATGTCCATACCTTCGGCCATGGCACGGGCCACCGACCGCACGTGGCCGGCGAGGTAGTCGATGCGGAACTGGTCATGGACGGGCTCGGGCCAGGACGTGCCGTTCTCCGTGATGTAGATCGGTGGCAGCCTGTGCGCGTAGTCCGACTTCAGCCGCAACAGCAGATCGGTGAACGCCTCCGGGACGACCGGCCAGTCGAACGCAGTGCGCGGATACTCCGCGGGCGGGTCGACGAGTTCGAACCCGAGCGGATTGTCGGGCCCACCCGCCTTCACCCATTGCGGGCTGTAGTAGTTCACCCCCAGGAAATCCATGGGCGTGCCGATGATGTCCAAGTCGCCGTCCTGGATGACGTCGGGTGCCAGCGGCCCGTAGACGTCCTGGACGTCAGCGGGGTTGCGCCCGAGCAGCACCGGGTCCAGGTACTGGCGGTTGAACAGCATGTCCATGCGTTCGGCGGCCACGATGTCGTCGCGCGAGTCGGAGTTCTGCGGCAGCACGGGCGGGTGGTTGTTCGTCAGTCCGACCGGCTTGCCGCACGTGTCGCGGATCGCTCGCACGGCCAAGCCGTGCCCGAGCAGTTGATGGTGGATCACCCAGTAGACGCGGTCCAGTTCCCATAGGCCGGGCGCATGCGTGCCGAGCACATGTCCCAGCGACGTGTGCACCGCCGGTTCATTGAGAGTGATGAAGGCGCTGACCCGGTCGCCGATCCGCTCGGCGACGATCCGGGCGTAGTCACCGAAGGCTTCGGCCGTGCCACGGCTCAACCAGCCGCCCGCGTCCTGCAAAGCCTGCGGCAGGTCCCAGTGGTACAGCGTCGGGAAGGCGGCGACACCGCGGGCGAGCAGGCCGTCGACCAGCCGGTCGTAGAAGTCCAGCCCGCGCGATTCCACCTGACCCGTCCCTTCGGGGAGGATCCGCGGCCAGGAGATCGAGAACCGGTAGGCGTTGCAGCCCACCTCGGTGAGCAGGTCGAGGTCGGAGTCGGCGCGCCGGTAGTGGTCGCAGGCCACATCCCCCGTTTCACCAGTCGCGATCTTCCCAGGCAGGTGGCTGAACGTGTCCCAGATCGACCGGCCCTTTCCGTCGGCGTCCGGCGACCCTTCGATCTGGTAGGAGGACGTGGCCGTTCCCCACAGGAAACCGTCGGGGAAACGGGGCATCGGTTCGGTCATGGTCCGATTCTGCCCTGGCCACGGCGGGCTGGGCGTGAATACGGTCACGCAGTGGCGGGATCCACGCCCAGCGTCGCAGAGTTCAGGCCGGCGCTGGCTCGCTGACCGCCTCCCGCTCGGTCTTGGCCCACGTGGCGTTCCCGCGGAACTGCTTCCACATGCCGATCGCCACGACCGGCCACATGAGCCATGTGTACAACAGGTACGGCAGCATGGCAGCGAGCACCCGACCGACGCCTGCGCCACCACGCCCGCGTGCGAGAACCATCACGCCGAGGAACGTCGGGCCGACGGACAGCTGGACGTAGAAGAGCAGCAACAGCGGTGACCCCCATGGCAGGTAGGGAACCCCGAAGAACAGCGCGAGGACGATCGCCAGCAACAACGCCAAGCCGACGATGCTCTGCAGGACCGGCAGCAGCAGCGAGATGGCGGTGTCCAGTCGCCGGATCCCGTACAGCTCCCGGGAATGCAGACGACGCACGTCGCCCAGCACCTGCAGGTTGCCCTGGAACCAGCGGGCGCGCTGCCGGTACAGCTTCCGCACGTTGTTGAGTCCCTGCTGAGCCACCTGGGTGTCCGGCTCGTGCTCGCCGCGCCAGCCGGCGGACAGGCACCGCAGGCCCAGTTCCTGGTCCTCGGTCAGGTAGTGCGACCACGGTCCCTCTTGGCCCGCCACGTCAGCCAGCGCGGTCAGCCGGTTGAACTGCCCGTTGCCGCCCAAAAAGGCCGTCCCCCAGTAGGACCGGCCCACCTGGAACAAGCCCCCGAAGATCATGAATTCCAGGGCCTGCATGCGGGTCAGCCAACTTGTCTGGTTGTAGATGTGCACGTGCACTTGGACGCCGCCGACTGCTGGATCGTCGAAATGCCGGGCGACTGCGGCCGGCGCGTCCGCCGCCAGCCGTCCGTCGGCATCGACGATGCCGAAGATCACTCGTTCGTCCGGAAACTGCGGATGGTGCGGCAGCACTTCGGAGCGGATGCGCTCGAAGGCGGCGTTCAAGGCGGCTGCTTTGCCCACGCGTGCGTTGGGCGGTACCCGCGTGAGTACGGCCAGGTCCGGCCCGGCCAACCCCGCCAGCACCTCCTCGGTGTTGTCGTTGGAACCGTCGTTGATGACCATGATCACCTTGTGGGTCGCCCGCACGGCGCGTAAGCGGGCGACGCTGTCGGCAATCGTGACCCCTTCGTTGAGGGCCGGAACGAGGAACACCCACAGGTAGTCGGCCTCGTTACCGGGGGGCCGCGCACGCAGTGCGCGCAGATAGCGACCGCCGCAGATGTAGAGCACGATCGTCCAGACGTAGCCAATCATGATGGACACGAACGACACGTAGTAGACCGCGAAGACGACCCAGTCCCACAGTGTCATGTCAGCCCCGTTTCGGCCGACGCCACAGCCACAGCGCCAGTGCCATAAGCAGGACGGCACTGGTCACGCCCGCGGCGATGAGTTGCGGCGTCTGCTTGTCCGGCGCTGTGCTGGGGGTCTCGAAGGCCTCTGGCAGACCGCCGGACGTGACGTACACCTGCCCGGTCAGCGTCGACCAGCCCGCAGCCGTGGGCCACGTGGCCAGAATCTGCGCTGGTTCGGCGGGCTGATCGGAGAGGACGATCAGGTCGCGCTGGCCGCTCTGAAAGGCCTGCAAGGCCGCGTAGTCACCGGACTGTCCGGCGGCGAACTCGTGGGTGTCCGATGG
>JAKOQD010000151.1 GCA_029778515.1 Actinomycetes bacterium | reverse complement strand
GCAACCAATCGCGAACTGCCGGAGCCGGTGTTCGAGCTCGCCCAGCAGCTGATGGGGGCACCTAGGCACCTGGGCATCCATTCCGGAGGGATGGTGCTCACCGAGCGTCCGGTGGGTGAGGTGGTGCCGATCGAGCACGCCCGCATGGAAAAGCGGACGGTGATCCAGTGGGACAAGGACGATGCCGCCTGGATGGGCCTGGTGAAATTCGACCTGCTCGGGCTGGGCATGCTGGCCGCCATTCAGCACTGCTTCAACCTGATCCGCGACGCGACCGGTGAGGCCTGGGAGCTGGCGACCATTCCCAAGGAGGAGCCGGGCGTCTACGACATGCTCTGCCGGGCCGATTCGATCGGAGTGTTCCAGGTGGAGTCGCGCGCGCAGATGGGCCTGCTGCCCAGGCTGCAGCCCAGGCGGTTCTACGACCTGGTGATTCAGATCGCGCTGATCCGGCCAGGGCCGATCCAGGGCGGGGCGGTGCATCCGTTCGTCCGTCGGAAGCTGGGCCGCGAGCCGGTCACCTACCCTCACCCGCTGCTCGAACCGGTGTTGGCCCGCACGCTGGGGGTGCCGGTCTTCCAGGAGCAGCTGATGCAGATGGCGATGGCGGTAGGGGAGTGCTCCGGTGAGGATGCCGACCTGCTGCGCCGGGCGATGGGTTCCAAGCGCGGGGTGGAGCGGATCGAGTCGTTGAAGGCGAAGCTCTACGCGGGGATGGCTCGCAACGGGCTGACCGGCAAGGCCGCCGACCAAATCTACGCGCAGATTCAGGCCTTCGCGAACTTCGGTTTCGCCGAGTCGCATTCGCTCAGTTTCGCCCTGCTGGTCTATGCGTCCAGCTGGATCAAGCTGCACTACCCGGCGGCATTCCTCGCCGGGTTGCTGCGCGCCCAGCCGATGGGTTTCTATTCCGCGTCCACCCTGACCTCGGACGCGCGCCGCCACGGCGTCCAGGTGTTGCGTCCCGACCTGGCCCGCTCCGGCGTGGACGCCGGCCTGGAGCCACTCTCCGGTGTTCGGCTGGTCGAGCCACTCTCCGGTGTTCGGCTGGTCGAGCCTGTCGAGACCCCGTCCACTGGCCTAACCAGCTGCCTGAACCCGGAGCAGCCACCGGTCGGCGAGTTCGACCCCACAGCGCCGGACGAGTCCGTATCCCATCGCCGGGACACCAATTTCGCGGTGCGGCTCGGCCTGGCCGAGGTACGGGGAATCGGCAAGGACGTGGCCACCCGGATCGTCACTGAAAGGGAGGTGCACGGTGCCTACACCTCGATGCCGGACCTGGTCCGACGCACCGGGTTGGCGGTCGAGCAATTGGAGGCGCTGGCCGCGGCCGATACGTTCGCCAGCCTGGGCCTGACCCGGCGGCAGGCGTTGTGGCTGGCTGGTAGTGCCGCGCTGGACCAGCCCGATTCGCTACCCGGGACGCTGGTGGAGACCCAACCACCGCTGTTCGGCGAACCGACCCCGACCGAGGTGCTGGCCGACGACCTGTGGGCGACCGGGGTGAGTACGACCGACCACCCGATCGGGCAATTGCGCGCTGAACTGAGCGCGCGCGGGGTGCTCAGCACTGCCGAGCTGGCCACAGCTGAGCCGGGACGCCGGGTGCAGGTGGGAGGGCTGGTCACGCACCGGCAGCGGCCGGGAACGGCGTCCGGCATCACCTTCGTCAGCATCGAGGACGAGTTCGGTCTGCTCAACGTGGTCTGTTCCGTCGGCGTCTGGGGTCGCTACCGCCGGGTGGCGCGCTCGGCCCGCGCGCTGGTGGTTCGCGGCAAACTGGAGCGCTCACCCGAAGGCGTGGTCAACCTGCTGGCCGACCAGCTGGAAGACCTGCCCGTCCTGGTGCCGCACAAATCCCGCGACTTCCACTGATCGGGCATCGAAATGAGGGCTACGCGGGCGGAATCGGCGCTGATAACCCGCATTTTGATAGTCGCTACGCCGTGCGCCGCTTCCATTCGGCGAGTTGGGCAGCCACTTCGGGGTAGCTCGCGGCACCGCTGGCCACAGCGATCACCAGATCGTAGGCGGCATCGTCCGGAGCGTCCAGCGCAATGTCGTTGAGGCCGTAGAACACGACGATCGCGAGCCAGCCGAGCCGCCTGTTCCCATCCGCCAGTGCGCGATTCCGGACCAGGGACTCAAGCAGCACCGCAGCCTTATCGTCCAACTCGGGATAAGCCTCGTTGCCGAAGACCGTAGCCCCGGGTCGATGGACTGCGGAGTCGAGCAAGCCGATGTCGCGGACGGGGCCGACGCCCAGTTCGTCGACCAGGAACAGCACGTCCTCCAGGGAGAGGTGCTCGATCACTTGCCCAGACGATCGAGCAGGTCGGCGTAGCGGTCCCGAGCAGCGGCGGACGACTCAGCAACGCGATCGCGGCGCAGCCGTCGCGCCGCTGCCTCGTGGATCGCGCGCACGGTTGCTTCCTGCCGGCTCACACCCTCGGACTCGGCGAGCAGGGCAAGCACTCGTTCGTCTTCAGCAGTGAGGCGTAGGGTCATGGCCATGGCGCAATGATACCAAAGTGGTATCAAGCCCTCCGCTAGGCGTTGACCTCACTGCCGCGCAGGATCGAGGCCATCTTCTTGCCCTTGGCGAGCTCGTCGACCAGCTTGTCGAGGTATCGGATCTTTTGCATCAGCGGGTCTTCGATCTGCTCGACCCGGTAGCCGCAGATCACCCCGGTGATCAGTGCGGCATTCGGATTGAAGGCCGGTGCCTCGGCGAAGAAGGTCTCCAGGTCGACCTGGGTGTCGATGACCTGCAACAGCTCGGCCGCGTCGTACCCGGTGAGCCAGCTGATCACCTGATCGAGTTCCTTGACCGTGCGGCCCTTGCGCTCCACCTTGTCGACGTAGAGCGGGTAGACGCTGGCGAAGCTCATCCGGAACACCCGATGTGTCATGCCGGGACGATAACCCGTCGCACCGGCCCGCCGCGACCGTCCGCCTACAGGCTGTCGCCCAGATCGCGCCGGAAAGCGTCCACCAGGTCGTCCACCCAGCTGCCGATCGGTTCGAGCCGGCCGTAGAAGAAGCGCAGGATCTCCGGCTCCTCGATGAACCGCAGGCCGCCGATCAGGTCCCGATGGTCGTAGAGCCACGCGATCCGGTCGATCGCGTAGTTCACCTGGCTGAGCGTGAAGACCCGGCGCGGCAGGGCGAGCCGCACCAGCTCCATGTTCGCCAACGGCTCCACCCCGTCCGCGTCCCGCTGCTCGCTGAGCGTGCCCCGCTCCATGCCACGCACGCCAGACGCAAGGTAGAGCGCGGACGCGAGCGCACCGGCCGGGTACTCCTGCTGCCGAACGTGCGGCAGGAACCGGCCGGCGTCCAGGTGGGCGCCCAGGCCGCCGGCGGGCGTGATCACCGGAATGCCGCGCGCGTCCAGTTCGGCCACCATGTGCTCGATGAACTGGGGACCCTGGTTGATCATGTCCTCGTCCATGGTCTCGTCGAGACCGACGGTGATCGCTTCCATCTCCCGCACCGACATGCCGCCGTAGGTGAGGAAGCCCTCGTACATCGGCACCAGGCCGCGCATCTGCTTGTAGAGCGCCTCGTCGCGAATGCAGATGCCGCCGCCGCGGCCGAAGCCCAGCTTGCGAGCCGAGAAATAGATGATGTCGAAGCAGTCGGCGATCGCCCGGGTGATCTCGGCGATAGTCATTTCGCTGCACTCGGGCTCGCGGGTCTTGTTGAAGTGCAGGTTGTCGGCCAGCAGGGACGCGTCCAGCACGCTGAGGATGCCGTGCTCTCGGCAGACATTGGTGGTCTCGCGGATGTTCGCCAGGCTCAGCGGCTGCCCGCCGATCAGGTTGGTGCCGGCCTCGATACGGACGTAGGCGATCCGCTCCGGACCCTTGTCGGCGATCAGCGCACGCAGTGCCGGCACATCGAAGTTGCCCTTGAACAGTTCGTCGGAGGTGACCTGCAAACCCTCCTCGGTGATCAGCTCCAGCACCTCACCGCCGACCGCAGTGACGTGCGCCTTCGACGTGGTGAAGTGGTAGTTCATCGGCACGATGGTGCCCGGCCTGACCAGCGACTGGCTGAGGATGTGTTCGGCCGCCCGACCCTGGTGCGCCGGCAGGAAGTACTCCATGCCGAAGAGTTCGACCAGCTTGTTGTACAGCCGGGTGTAGGTGGCTGAGCCGGCGTAGGCGTCGTCCGCGATCAGCATCGCGGCCTGCTGCTGGTCGCTCATGGCATTCACACCAGAGTCGGTGAGCATGTCCAAGAAGACGTCGGCGTTCTGTAGCAGGAAGGTGTTGTAGCCGGCAGCGGCTATCGCCCGTCCGCGCTCCTCGATCGGCAGCAGAGTGAGCTTCTGGATGATCCTCACCTTGTGCATCTCCAGTGGGAGTTGCTGGCCGCTGTAAAAACTCACCTTCGCCATTGAAAGTCCTCAACTGTCGGTATTCGCTCGGACCCAAAGGCTATTGGCAGGCGACGATACCCTTCCGCGGTGTCTGCGGAGTGAATCGGACGCGGTCAGCGGGCGAGGAACTCGTCGCCGACCCGCTGCTGGATCTCCAGTGCCTCCAGCAGCAGCGGTGCGGCCTGGCGGGCAAGGCTGGAGCCGAGCACCGGCACCCGCACGGTGAGCTCGCCGGTGTAGGTGAGCACCGCTCCCTTACCGCCGCCGACCAGCCGCACCTTGCCGACAAGCTCGGCTGGCAGGCCCTCAACGGTGATGTGCGCGGTGCCGGCGGTGGCGCCAGAAACAGGCGGTGCGTCCCACGCGATCTCATCGATCACAGCCATCGTCGGCCCGGTCAGCCGGCCGACCACCGAGGGGGTCGGCATCACCCGCCGGGTCCGGGTGCGCAGGCCGTCCACGCTCACCTCGTGGTCGAGCGGTTCGCTGGCCAGACAGACCGCCCGCAGGAAGACCCGGTCGGTCAGCATGGCGAAGACGTCGTCGACGGTAGCGGCGAAGTCGTTGGTGGCGTGGATCTCCATGTCGCACATGTTGCCTGGATAGGGTGGACGGCACCAAGTCGCTGCAAAGGAGCAGGTTTTGTCCACACTGGTTCCGGGTGCCCAAACCGGCCTTCGGGAGTCGTTGTTGACGGTCGCTGACGGGGACGCGGATCTCACGGCCCTGCTGCGCTCCTATCTCGCCCCCGTGCCCG
Source organism: Actinomycetes bacterium (assembly GCA_029778515.1). The sequence goes on along the minus strand of JAKOQD010000151.1, from coordinate 9,437 downwards.
AACCCGACCTCGTCGGTATCGAGCCGGACGCACTGGCCGGACTGGCCCGGGCGCACCTGGACATGGGCCGGATCCGCCGGCCGGGGGAGCACCTGGTCACCACCTTCACCCCTACGGAATGGGATTCCCACGGCTCGCTGGTGGCGCTGCTGGTGAGTGACGACCAACGCTTCCTGGTCGACACCGTGACACTCGAACTGACCCGGCAGGAGTGGAGCCTGCGTCGGCTGTACCATCCGCAGCCTCGAATCCGCCGGGACGCGGACGGCAACCTGCTGGGCGTAGGTAGCGGTGATGTCGAGTCCTGGATGGCCCTGGAGCTCTACCCGCCGCTCGGGCATTCCGCCGAGGATCTGCAGCCGGAGTTGGAGAGCGGGTTGAGGACGGCGCTCGCCACGGTGACCACGACGGTCGCCGACTGGCAGCCGATGCTGGCCCGCTGTCGCGAAGCCGTCGCCGAACTATGGGCCGACGGCAGCCACCGTCCAGTGGTGAGCGATGGCGTGGACCTGCTCGACTGGCTGGCCGCCGACCACTTCGTCTTTCTCGGCTACGCCCGTTACGTGCCCGCGGGCGACGGGTTGGTGCCGGTGGCGGGCACCGGACTCGGCTTGCTGCGAGGCGTCAGCGAGATCGACCGACTGAACGTGCCCCGGCCGGGTGAGGACGATCCGGTGGTGCTGATGCGCGACCTGCGCCGCTCACCGGTCTATCGCCGCGCCTACCTGACCCACCTCGCGGTGCGGCTGTTCGGCCCGGACGGCACGCTACGCACCGAACACCGCTTCCTCGGCCTGTTGGGAGCCTCGGCCTACACCGAAGCCGTGGCGAGTATTCCGGTACTGGCCGCGAAGAGCCAGCGGCTGCTCGCCGACTGCGGCTTCGAACCCTCCTCCTACGGCTGGAACGCCACCCGCCAGGTGATCGCCACCTATCCACGCGAGGAACTGTTCGAAGCCCGTGTGGAGGAACTCGCGCCGATCGTGGCGGCAGTGGCAGCCCTTCGCGAAAGCCGGCAGACCCGGGTGTTCCTTCGCCGCAGTCGGTACGGCGGCTTCACCACCGCGCTGGTCTATCTGCCACGTGACCGCTACAACACCACCACCCGGCTCGCGCTGCAGCGGATCCTCCTGGACGAGTTGGGCGGACTCGAGCTGGAATACAACACCCTGGTCAGCGAGTCCGTGCTGGTGCGGCTGGTCTTCGTGGTGCGGATGGGTCCGGACGCGCCCACGCATCCGGACGTTGATCGGATCGCCATGCTGGCTGCGTCCGCCACCCGCAGTTGGGGGGACGACTTCACCGAACTGGCCGCCACTCTGCCGAGCGAGCAGCGGGGGGTCGAGTTCGGCGAGGTCTACGAGGCCGACCACCCGCCGAGCGTGGCGATGGCTCACCTCCACCTGGCCAACGAACTCACCGAGACCGATGACCTGCGGGTCACGATCGCCGAGCCACCCGACCCTGAGGACGACCCAGCCGACCTTCGGCTGACCGTGCTCAGCCTGCGTCCGATGACCCTCACCGAGGTCATGCCGCATCTCAGCGCGTTGGGCGCGCAGACCGTGGACGAGCGGCCGTATGAGTGGCAACTGCGCGACCGCCGGGTGCTGGTCTACTCCTTCGGCCTTCGGCTGGGCGAGGGCGAACAGTGGGACGCGGGCACGCGCAGCCGGTTCACCGCGGCCTTCGTCGCCTCCTGGACCGGACGCTGCGAGGCCGACCAGCTGAACCAGCTGGTGGTGCCCGCCGGGTTGGACTGGCGCCAGGTCAGCTGGCTGCGGGCGCTGTCCCGGTACCTGCAGCAGGCCACGCTGCCGTTCAGCCAGCCGTACTTGGCGACCGCGCTGACCACCTACCCGCGCATCGCCGCGGCGTTGGTCAAGGCGTTCGAGACCAAGTTCGACCCGGCCGCGTTCGACGCTGTCGATGCCGATGCCCGCGAAGCTGCGTTGGCTGGGTTGCAGCAGAACCTTTCGGAGCAGCTGGAGCAGGTCGCGAGCCTCGACCATGACCGCATCCTGCGGGCGTTCTGGGCGGTCATCCGGGCCGGCGTGCGCACCAACGCCTTCACCGATTCGGCGACGCTGGCGCTCAAACTGCTGCCGGCCGAACTGGACCTGTTGCCGCAGCCGCGTCCAGAGTTCGAGGTGTATGTCTATTCGCCGCGCGTGCACGGCGTCCACCTGCGCTTCGGCTCGGTCGCCCGCGGCGGGCTGCGCTGGTCGGACCGGCGGGAGGACTTCCGCACCGAGGTGCTGGGCCTGGTGAAGGCCCAGTCGGTGAAGAACACGGTGATCGTGCCGGCCGGAGCCAAGGGAGGCTTTGTGCCGCAGTCGCTGCCAACCGGGCGCGCCGAGCAGCTGGCCGAGGGGCGCGCCTGCTACCGGTTGTTCATCGAAGCGCTGCTCAGCGTCACCGACAACATCGTCGACGGCGCTGTGGTGCCGCCGGTGGGCGTGGTCCGCTATGACGGTGATGACCCGTACCTGGTGGTGGCCGCCGACAAGGGGACGGCCACGTTCTCCGATCTGGCCAACGAGGTGTCGGTTTCGCGCGGCTTCTGGCTGGGCGACGCGTTCGCGTCCGGCGGTACGAGTGGGTACGACCACAAGGCGATGGGCATCACGGCCCGCGGCGCCTGGGAGTCGGTCAAGCATCATTTCGCCGAACTCGGGCTCGATCCGGACACCGACCCGTTCACGGTGGTCGGCATCGGCGACATGGCCGGGGACGTGTTCGGCAACGGCATGCTGCTGTCGCGGCAGCTGAAGCTGGTGGCCGCGTTCAACCACCTGCACATCTTCATCGATCCCGATCCCAAGCCGGCCGCGTCGTTCGTCGAGCGGGATCGGTTGTTCCGGCTGCCTGGCTCGACCTGGGCCGACTACGATCCGGCGTTGATCTCGGCCGGCGGCGGGGTTTTCCGTCGCGACCTGAAGTCGGTGCCGATCTCGCGCCCGATGCAGGTGGCGCTCGGGCTGAGCGAGTCGGTGACGAAGCTCACGCCGAACGAACTGATCAGCGCGGTGCTGCGAGCGCCGGTGGACCTGCTGTTCAACGGTGGTGTCGGCACGTTCGTGAAGGGCAGCGCCGAGACGCACACCTCGGCGGGGGACAAGGCCAACGACGGCGTCCGGGTGAATGGCGCCGAGTTGCGCGCCCGCTGTGTCAGCGAGGGCGGGAATCTCGGTTTCACCCAGCTCGGACGCGTCGAGTACGCCGAGAACGGTGGCCGGATCAACACCGACTTCATCGACAACTCCGCCGGCGTGGACACCTCCGATCACGAGGTGAACATCAAGATCCTCCTCGCCAGCGAACTGGCCGCCGGCCGGCTCACCGAGCCTGATCGGGACATGCTGCTCGCGTCCATGACCGACGAGGTGGCCGGGCTGGTGCTCGCGCACAACCGCGACCAGAACCTTGCTCTCGCCAACGCGATGTTCCGTCGGTTCGACCTTGCCGGCCAGCATGAGGCGTGGATGACCACGCTCGAGCAGTACGGGCTGGATCGCAGGCTGGAGGCGCTGCCGTCCACGCATGAACTGAATGCCCGGCTCGCCGCGGGCCGAGCGCTGACCAGCCCGGAGTTCTCGGTGCTGCTGTCCTACACCAAGATCGCGTTGTACCGCTGGGTGCTCGCGTCCGACCTGCCTGAGGATCCGTACCTGGCGGACCGGCTGGTGCAGTACTTCCCGCAGGCGCTGCGCGAGCGGTACGAAGCCGTCATGCCACAGCATCGGCTGGCACGCGAGATCATCGCGACGGTTGCGGTGAACCGCTTCGTGGATAGCCAGGGCATCACTGCCTACCACCGGCTCTCGACCGAGACCGGGGCCGGCGTGGCCGACATCATGCGGGCGCAGCTGGCGTCCCGGTCCATCTTCAACGCGGGTCTGGACGAGGTGCGGATCCGCCGGTTGGTGGGGCTGTCCGCCGACGTCGGCACCGAGTTGCGGGTGGTGCTGCTGCGGATGGTCGAGCGGGCCACCCGCTGGCTGCTGAACCACCGACACGGTTCGCTCGACATCACCGCGACCGTGGCGGAATACGGCGCGGAGATCGCACAGCTCCGCCCCGAGCTGCTCGGCCTGCTCAGCGGACGGACGGCCGCGTCCAGCCAGGCGGCGGAGCAGCGCTGGCTCGAGGCCGGGCTGCCGGAGGAGTTGGCGCGGAATCTGGCCACGGCTGGGCACGCCCACACCCTGCTCAACGTCGTGGACGTGGCCCATCGGCTGGACTGCGACCTGTTGCGCGCGGCGCAGGTCCACTATCGGGTGGCTGAAGCGCTGGGCATCGAACTGCTCAGTTCTGGGGTCGACGTGCTGCCACGCCAGGTGCGCTGGGATGCGATGGCGCGTGCCGCGTTGCGGGACGAGTTGCTCACCGCGCACACCGACCTGACCGCAGCGGTGCTGACCCATGCCGATGCAGAGGCGGACGCAGCCACAGCGGTGCAGACGTGGCTGGATGCGCATCCAGGCGTGGCGCCGCGAGTGGCGATGATCCGGCAGGTCAGCGACGGCACGCCCGACGTGGCGAGGATGAACGTGGGGCTCAGCCAGCTGCGCGCGATGCTGGGCGGATGAGTCCAGCCGATCCCGCGGGGACGCGCGCGGAAGCCGTGGTGGACGAGTGGTGCGCGGCCCGGCTGGGTTCAGCCCCGATTACGGCCTTCTTCGCTGCGCGGTCGATGTCGTCGGTGCGTGGCGTCCGGCTGGCTGACGACAGGCAGGTGGCGCTGAAGGTGCGGGTCGCCTCGAAGCGGGTGCTGGCGTGCGCGGCGGGGCACCGGCTGGCTGCTGCGGCGGGGATCGACTGCCCGGACCTGCTGGCCGGGCCGGAATGGCTGCCCGGTCTGGGCTGGGCGTCCGCGGAGGCGTGGCGGCCTGAAGGTGCGTTGCGGCCGTCCGGTGACGCGGCGATCGCCTATGCCGATCTACTGCGACGGCTGGTGGGGGCCTTGGGCGATCTCGACCCGGGGGAGTTCGACCCGCCGCCGCCCTGGGCGCACTACGACCACGGCGAGCCCGGACGGGTCTGGCCCGCGGCGACGTCGGCAGGTTGGGATCCGGAGTCGCCGGTGGTACCGGACTGGGTGCGGCGGGTGGCCGCGGCAGCTCGTGAGCGCCTGCTGGCCGAGGACCACGGCGCAGCGACATTGCCCGCTGTGGTCGGGCATTCGGATCTGAACGGATTGAACGTCCGGTGGCTGGACGGGCCGATCGTGCACGACTGGGACTCCCTGGCGGCACGGCCGGAGTGCGTCCTGGCCGGCATCGTGGCAGTGAACCATGTGGAGGGTCCGAACGCGGGAGCCATCGCCGACGTCGAGTCGACCGAAGCCTGCCTGCGGCACTACCAGCACGACCGCCAATTCAGCGCAGTTGAGCTGGAACTGGCCTGGGCCGCCGGCGTGTGGGTGGCCGCCTACAACGCAGCGTTCGAGTACCTGCACGGCCGGCCGGGCGAGGTCGTCCGGCAGCTGAAGGCGGACGCCGCCGAGCGCCTGCGCCGAGCCGGCTGCTCGGACTGCCGCGAGCCTTCTCACGATTGATCGAGCTAGACGAGCCACGAGCGGCTCAGCCGACTCGCGGTGGGTCGCGGGCAGGCTTCGCGGCCGGCCTAGGTGCTGCGGGCCGGTCGGGTCAGGCTGCTGTTCGCTCCGGGTGCCGGTGCCGGGTGTGTCTCAACCATGCACCTGCTTGTGGGTGTCGAGATGGTGGGGCGAACTCCGGTAGCCGATCAGCCTGGTTGATCCGGACTTGCCATTGGTCGCGCCGGTAGTACTTGGCTGGTTCGACCAGACCGTGATGGTGGTGGCACAGCAGGACCAGGTTCGACAGCGCGGTCACACCGCCCAAATACCAGGGCACCACATGATGGGCTTCACAGGCTGAGGGTGGCGCGGTGCAGCCGGGGAACACACAGCCACCATCGCGGGCAATCAGGGCGGCCCGCATTGCCGGGGTCACCAGCCGGCGGCTACGGCCCACATCCAGCACCTCACTGCCGCCGCGTAGGACGACGGGGACGAGATCAGCATCACAGCACACCTGGCGCAGTTCACCAGCCGACAACTGGTTGCCGTCACCGACCACACCGGCACCAGCCGCACCGTTGCGCAACTGGTTGTAGTCGAGTTTCACGATCACCTTCGCCGAACCCACACCGGGTTTGGGTTTCGCGGTCGCCGCATGGTTCAGCAGGTGCGTGAACGCGTCGGCTCGGCGTTGTTCGGGAGTCGCGTTCGCGAACAGGGGGTCGCGGGCTTCGACTGCGGTGCGGCGTAGGGCTTCGGTGTGGGCGTCGAGCAGGGTGATGAACTGCTCACCCGCGAGTCTGGGTAGGGAGCCTTCGAACCGCACTGACCCGGCTTGCCTCCAGAATCGTAGCGACCGGTTGTGGTGGGCGGCTTCAGCTTCGCGCTGGAGCTTCCTTTCCAACAACTCGTTCGCATCGGCGGGTGCGACCTTGGCCAACACCTGGGGTGCCGACTTGATCAGCGCGTCGGAATCCAGGGTGTCGGCCAGGCCGACCAGCAACTGCTCGGCCCGCGCCTGCTGCTGCTCGTCCAACTGCGCAGTCAATCCGTCGAGGACGGTGTTGATCGCCCGCACCTGGCCAGTACTCACCCGTCCGGACACCGCAGCCTCGCCCAACACCGGGTGCGCAGCCAACTGATTGGCTCGATGCAGCGCACCGGCAGCCTCGCGCTTGGTCAGGTTCTGATCGATCGCCATCCACGTCGACATCGGCGTCCCAGTCGTCCGCTCCGAAGCACCGGCGTCATCGGCTTCAGCAAGTAGGAGTGACGCAAGAGCGTCCAGCCGTCCGGTCAAGCTCCTAGCAACGGTCGCTGCCACCAGGCGGACCTGCGGCGCCAGCGCCTTACGGTCGGGATCCACCCGATCCAGGACAGAGCGGATCTGCGTCAGTGCCTCACCCACCGGCAGCAAACCTGTCCGCTCTTCCATGCATCAAGCCAACAAGCCGCCTCTGACGTTTTTCGTCCAGAACCGCCTCAAACCGACGACGGCCCCGGATTCTCAGCAAACTTTCAGAAATAAGCGCCTGAAGCGGTCCCGCGATCAGTGGCCCAGATAGCGACCCGGACGGTGATTCAGGGCCAGCACCAGGTTCAGCACCACTGCGCCGGCGGCCGAGAGCAGTACATTGCCCACCGGCACCACGGTGAGCGCGGACGCGATGATCAGTGCATCGAACGCCAACTGCACGTAGCCCGCGCGCCAGCCGAATTGCTCCTGCAGAATCAGGGCGAGCGTGTTCAACCCGCCAAGGCTGGAGTGGTGGCGGAACAACATCAGCATCCCAACGCCGGCGAGCAGGTTGCCCACCAGCGTCGCGTAAACCGGATCGATCCGCAGCGTTGGCAGGGCAAGCGGATGCAGCGAGGCGAATGCCGATACCAGCGCCACCGAGACCAGTGTGCGCAGCGCGAAGTTCCAGCCCTTGCGGTGTACCGCCAACGCCAGGAACGGCAGATTGGTCAACAGGTACAGCACCCCGAACGGCCAACCCGTGGCGTAGCTCAGCAGCAGGCTCAGGCCAGCGGTACCACCGGTCACCGCCTGCACGCTGTGCAACAGGAACAACCCGAGCGATGCCACGAAAGTTCCGCTGAGCAGCCCGAACAAATCCTCAATCGCCGTGTGCGGCGGCGCGCCCGCCGCCGATTCGGCTTCCGGCTCGCCTGAGTCGCTGGCGGGATCGGTCACCGGGGGAAACCCGCCAGAACCGCGAGCACTCGATCGTTGCTCACCGCGTCCGCAATCGTGACGCGGACGCCGTCGCCCGGATAACCGCGCACCAGGATGCCGGCGGCATCGAACGCCGCGACCAGCCGTTCCCGCTCGGCTTCGTCGCAGCGCAGCCAGACGAAGTTCGCGGCACTATCGGGGGTAACCCAGCCGAGCTCCCGAATGCTTCTCAGGAGGCGTTCCCGCTCGGCGATGACCGTGGTCACACGCTCGCCCACCTCGTCCGCTGAATCGAGTGCGGCGACAGCGGCAGCTTCGGCCACGTTGCTAACCGAGAACGGGAGCTGCGTCTTGCGCAGGCCGGTCGCGATCTCGACGCTCGCGATCGCGTAGCCGACGCGCAGTCCGGCCAGGCCGTAGGCCTTCGAGAAGGTCCGCAGCAGGCACAGGTTCTGGTACTGCGAGCCGATCAGCTGGACGACGTCCGGGGCGCTTTCGCCGACGAACTCGCGATACGCCTCGTCGAGCACCACCAGGACGTGGCTGGGCACGCGCTCCAGGAAGTCGACCAGTTCGCCTTCGCTGATCGCAGTGCCGGTCGGGTTGTTCGGCGAGCAGAGCAGCACCAGCTTGGTGCGGTCGGTGATCGCCGCAGCCATGGCCGGCAGATCGTGGCTCTCATCCGTCGTCAGCGGCACCTTGATCGGCACGGCACCGGCGATCTGACAGAGAATCGGATACGCCTCGAACGAGCGCCAGGCGAAGACCACCTCGTCGCCCGGATCGCAGACCGCAGCGACCAGCTGCGCGAGCACCCCGACACTGCCAGGGCCGAGAGCGACCGCATCGGCGGTGATGCCGGCGTCGACGGCGATCCGATCGCGCAGGGAGGTGCTCGCCATGTCGGGGTAGCGGTTCACTCTGTCGGCGGCGGTGGCGATCGCGTCCAGCACCTTCGGCAGCGGGTGGAAGTGGCTCTCGTTGGACGCGAGCGCGGCAACGTCGGGGCCGGAGGCCTTCCGGCCGGCGATGTAGGCGGGCAGCGCGGCGACCGCCGGACGGCTCTTCGGGAACTCGGACACGCAGGCCCCTTTCGTACTCAGGTGAATCCTGAGCGCTGCGGCCCGGGCATGCAACCGGACGGGTCCAGCGTCCGATCCTTGGGCTGGCGGGGCGCTGGCCGCAGGGGCAGGATGCTCGGCATGCTGGCGGACCTCATGCGGGACGGAATTCGCGTCTTCGGACGGCGTGCGCCGCTGTACGCGAGACTGGCGCCCGGTTTCGCCGGCCAGCCGGACGTGCTCGCGATCCTCGCCGAAGCACCGGCCCCGCAGCGGATCCCGGTCACGTTGTTCGCCGCCATCCACGATCTGCTGTTGGCCGATCCGGAGCAGGAACTGGCGCAGTGGTACCCGAACCTGACCGCGACGCCGCGCACGGACGACCCGCTGCCGGCGGCGCTCGCCTTCTGTGCCGAGCATCGCGGCGACCTGGTCGAGCTGGTGCGTACCCGCACCCCGCAGACCAATGAGATCGGACGCTGTGCGTTGCTGCTGGTCGGACTGGATCGTGTCGCCACCGAGGTGGGTGCGCTGGCCCAGCTGGACGTCGGGGCAAGCGCCGGGCTGAATCTGCTGGCCGATCACTACGCCTACGACTACTCAGGGACTCGAGTGGGCTCTGGGCGGCCCCTGCTCAGCTGCGAAGTCCGTG
>JAKOQD010000150.1 GCA_029778515.1 Actinomycetes bacterium | reverse complement strand
TTCAGGCGCAGGTCCTGGCCCGAGAACACCTCGGCCATACCGCCGCGGCCGAGCGTGTCACCCAGTTCGTACCTGTCCCCCAGGCGTCGAGTCGTCACAGGTTCCTCCAGGTCGTCATTGCAGCACCGCCTCGATCACCGACCGCGCGATGGGGGCGGCCACCGCATTCCCGCTCACTTCCGGCTGCCCGGCGTTCTCCACGGCCACCGCGACAGCCACCTGCGGATCCTCGGCAGGCGCTGCGGCCACGAACCAGGCGATGTTGGGCCGCCCGCCACCGGTCTCCGCGGTGCCGGTCTTGCCCGCCACGCTGACCCCGGGGATGCGGGCGTTGGACCCGGTACCGGAGTTCACGACCTGCACCATCATGCCGATGAGTTCCGACGCGTTCTGCTGGCTCATGGCCTGATCGAAATTGCGCGGCTGGGTCTGGGAGAGCACTGTGAGATCGGGGGCGAGCACCTGATTCACGAGGTAGGGGTACATCGTCTTGCCGCCGTTGGCGATCGACGCCGTCACCATGGCCATCTGCAGCGTGGTGGCCGCGACGTCGAACTGGCCGATCGCGCTCATCGCGGTCTGGGCGTCGTCGGGGTCCTCCGGGAAGCGCGATGTCGCGGCGGTCATGGGAACGTCGAAGCTGGTGCCGAAGCCGAACTTCTCGGCTTGCGTGCGCAACGCGTCGTCACCGAGTTGGTTGCCGAGATAGGCGAACGCACTGTTGCAGGAGATGGCCAGAGCGTTGGCCAGAGTGGTCTTGCCGTCCGGACCGCAAGGGGCGTTGGACCAGTTGTTCAGCTGCCGGGTCGAACCGGGCAGCTGGTAGGCGGCCGGGCCGGGCAGCACCGAGTCCGGCTGGTAGCCGTTCTCCAATGCCGCTGCCGAAGTCACCAGTTTGAACGTGGAGCCGGGCGGCACGGTCTGCACGAGACCACGGTTGAGCAGCGGTTTGTTGGGGTCGGCCGAGAGCTTCTCGTAGTAGTCCTGCTGGGCCGCGGCGTCGTGGGTGGCCAGGCCGTTGGGGTCGAAACTGGGGGACTGCGCCAGCGCCAGGATCGCACCGGTCTTGGGATCGATCGCGGTGACCGAACCCACCTGGCTGCCGAGTCCAGCTGCCGCCGCCTTCTGTGCCGCGGCCAGGATTGTGGTCTGTACTGCGCCGCCCTCGGGGACCCGGCCGGCGATCAGCTGCTCGATCCGGTCGACGAACAACCGGGAGTCGTTGCCACTCAAGATGTCGTTCTCGGTGCGCTCCAGCGCGGTCGCCCCGTACAGCGAGGAGTAGAAGCCGGTGACCGGGGCGTACAGCACCCCGTCCGGGTAGGTGCGCAGGAACTTGAAGTTCTGCTTGGGGGTGGCGACCGAGCGGGCGACCGGCTTGGTCCCTACCAGGATCGGCCCGCGCTCGCGTTCGTACTCGGCCAGAACTGTGCGCTGGTTGCCCGGTTTGGCGTTGATGCTCGGCGCCAGGATGAACTGTTGGAACGTCAGGTTGACACAGATCGCGATGGCCAGGATCCCGAACACCCAGCCCAGCCGGCGGATGGCGCGGATCACCGGTCGATCCCGACGCGGATCATCTGGGTCAGGGCCTCGTCGGCACTCTGCGCAATGGCCGCTGGCCGGCGGTTGCGGTCGCTGATCCGCAACAGCAGCGCGATCATCATCCAGTTGCAGACCAGCGCCGAGCCGCCGTAGGACAGGAACGGCGTGGTCAGACCGGTGAGCGGTATCAGCCGGGTGACGCCGCCGATGGTGACGAAGACCTGCAGGGCGAACACGCTGGACAGGCCCACCGCGAGCAGCGTGCCGAAGGCGTCCCGGCAGGCCAGGCCGGTGCGCAGGCCGCGCTCCACGAGGATCGCGAACAGCATGACGATGGCGAACAGTCCGGCTAACCCGAGTTCCTCGCCGAGGGCTGCGGCGATGAAGTCGGTCTTCGCGAACGGGATGAACTGCGGATAGCCCTCGCCCAAACCCGTCCCGAACAGCCCGCCGCTGGCCAGGCCGAACAGGCCCTGCACGAGCTGGTAGCTCTCGTTGTTGGCGTACTGCCAGGGGTCCAGCCAGATCTTCACGCGCAGCTGGACGTGGCCGAAGGCGAGGTAGCCCAGAACGCAGGCCAGCGCAAACAGCGCGGCACCGATGATCAGCCAACTGCGGCGCTGGGTGGAGACGTAGAGCAGGATCACGAAGACCCCGAAGAACATCAGCGCGGTGCCGAGGTCGCGCTGGAACGCCAGGATGCCGACGGCCACCAGCCAGGCGACGACCAGGGGGCCGAAGTCACGGCCACGCGGGATTCCTAAGCCCAGCACCTTGCGCCGGACGGTGGCCAGCGCCTCCCGCTTGCGCACCAGGTAGCCGGCGAAGAAGATCGTCAGCGCGATCTTTGCCAGCTCGGAGGGCTGGAACGACAGCGGCCCGACCCGAATCCACAACTGCGCGCCGTTGATGCTGGTGCCGATCAGGGGCAGCAGCGGCAAGAGCAGCAGCACGACGCCGGCGACCAGGCTGGTGAACGTGTAACGCTGCAGTTTGCGATGGTCGGAGACCAGGAACAGCACGAGGGTAAACAGCGCCAGCGCGACCAGCACCCAGGTGGCTTGCGCG
>JAKOQD010000024.1 GCA_029778515.1 Actinomycetes bacterium | reverse complement strand
GGCGGTAGACGACGCGCTGCTCGAAGACGCGCTGCTGGACGGCGTGGCCGAGGTCGTCGCGCTCGAAGTGGGCTCAGTGCTGGCGGCTGACGCGGAAGCGGTGCCGTTGGGTGTCGTGGTTGCCGAGGCGGTGGGCTGCGCGGCCTTCTCCGTCTCCTTGAGTGCCTTCTTCACCCGGCTCTGCACCTTGTCCCAGTCGGGATTGGCGCTGATGAAGCCTGTTTCCGGAGTGAACACCACGCTGCGCAGCTTGGTGCCCTGTACTTTGCTGGCCAGGTCGACGAGAGCGGGCAGGAGTGAGCGCTTGACGTCGGTGGTGATGGTCTTCTCGCCGGCCGCGGCGATGGACTGGTAGTTCTGCAGGACGTCGAGCGGAGTGGTCTGCTGCACCACGGCGTTGATGACGCAGCGCTGGCGTTCCATGCGGTTGTAGTCGGTGAGGCCGTAGCGGCCGCGGGCGTACCAGAGGGCGAGCCGGCCGTTCATGTGTTGGTTGGGGCCGACCTTGATGTAGCCGTCGGGCTTGATGCCGGCGTCCGTCTGACCGCCGATCGGGATCTTGTAGTTGACGTTCAGCGTGACGCCGCCGATGGCGTTGATGAAGTCCTTGAATCCGTCCATGTTGACTTTGACGTAGTACTTGATGTCCAGACCGAGAGCCTCGCCGACGGAGGCCTTCATGACTTCGGCGCCGAAGTCCTTGGTCTTGCCGAGGGCGCTGTGATCCGTGACGCGTCCGGGCACGTTGCGGTACATGGCGTTGAGGAAGTACTCGGCGTTGGCCGGATTCACACCGTCGTAGAAGCCGTTCGGGTAGTACTTGGCGAGCGGGGAGTCGGACGGGAAGGGCATGCGCGCGGTGTTGCGCGGCAGGGTGAACAGCGTGGTGCCGCCCGAGTGAGTGTCGATGGAGGCAACGATCACGGTGTCGGTACGGTCGCCGAGCTTGCTGGACCGGTCATTGCCGGAGTCGCCGCCGATGATGAGGAAGTTGATCCGGTCCTGGTCGGCCCAGGGGTCCTGAACGTCGACCGGTGATTGCGTGCTGCTCGGATCCTCGGACTCGAACATGTTGTTGACCATGTTGGCGGTCGTCCAGGCGTAGGTGGAGCCCACGGCCATGGGTGCGGCGACGACGAAGGAGAGCAGGCCGACGACGCCGGCGCCGGCGAGGCGCTGTCCGGTGGTTGGACGCGCGGGACGCAGGCAGAGGTGGGTGAAGCCGATCAGGAGGACGTAGCCGACCGCGACGACGGCGAGCCCGACGGCGACGCCTTCCAACACGTTCGGTGCCAGCGCGAGGTTGCTGAGTTGCTTGCGCTGGGTGAGTACCAGCGCGATGCCGCCGCCGATCACGAGGGCGAACAGGCCCATCAGGATGCCGCCTGCGACTTTGCGTCCGGCGCGCCAGAGGCCGAGACCGGGAATCAGGGTGCCAAGGACCGTCCAGCCGACCGCGGAACCGAAGGTCCGCTCGTCCACCACTCGCCTGGCCGAACCGCCGCCGCCGAGGGGTTCGGAATCGGCGATACGGCGCGGTGCGCTGGGCGATTCGTGGGCAGCAGTCATACTGAAGGGTTCCTTTTGGGAGAACGAGGGCCGACTAACAGGTTACCGGGCTGCAGCAAGCCGGATTCACGCTCCGCTTTGCCGCCGCACTCGGACGCCTTGTAGGCTGGCGGACGGTCTTGGAGGTGTCGCCTAGTCCGGTCTATGGCGCCCGCCTGCTAAGCGGGTTGAGGGCTTCAACCCTCTCCGGGGTTCAAATCCCCGCACCTCCGCCATCTGCCGCCGAGCGCCGGGAAGCCGAACAGCTCCCCGGCGCTCGGCTTTTCGTCCGATCCCGCGATTGGGTTACCAGCGGCTGCGGGCAAGGTTTCCGCGACCTAAGGCAGCACTCCGAAAACTGAGCGCGGGCAGGAAATATCACGAATTGATAACGATGCGCTGGCTTGCGTTGCTCTGTCGGTGCTAGCCTCGCTATGGTCCGAGAAAACGATTACTCAGCGGCGCAGACGGGCCACCTCCGGCAGACCAAGGGTTCTCGTTGTCCTCTGGAACGGAACGCAACCGGTTTCCGCCCAGGGGTGTCCCTCACACCATCGGCACGTCAAGGAGACGCGCATGAAATCAACCAAGATCTTGATCGGTCTGCTGGCGGCAGGGCTTGCCACCAGCCTGGCCGCTTGCGGTGGCTCGCCGGCGCCCACCAACTCGGGTAGCAACGCCGCCCCGAGCGCCCAGTCCAGCCAGATGTACACCTGGATCTCCAGCGAAGGCGACCGCGCGCAGTGGCAGTCCTTCGTCGAAGGCGCCCAGAAGAAGGACCCCAACTTCAACCTGACCCTGGACGGCCCGAGCTTCCAGGAGTACTGGACCAAGGTCAAGACCCGGATGAACGCGCCCGACGCGCCCTGCATCCTGACCACCCAGGCCGCCCGCGCCCAGGAGCTCAAGGACATCCTGATCCCCCTGGATGACCTGGCCAAGGAGGCCGGCCTCGATCTCGCCCAGTACAACGAGGGCATGATCAAGGGCATGACCGTTGACGGCACCGTGCGGGCGATCCCGTACGACGCCGAGCCGATGGTGCTCTACTACAACAAGACCATGTTCAAGGACGCCGGCCTCGCCGAGCCCACCGTGAACTACACCCAGGCCCAGTTCATCTCCGACGCCAAGGCGCTCACCAAGGGTGACGTCAAGGGCTTCGCGCTGGCTCCGGACCCCGGCTACCCGTACCTGCCGCTGGCCTTCGCCAACGGGAACGCTCCGGTCAAGGACGGCGCCCTGGCGCTGACCGATCCGGCGTTCGTGGCCGACATCCAGTGGACCTTCGACCTGGCGGCCAAGGAGAAGGTGGCTGTTGCCCCCAACCCGGCCGACACCACCGACGTCCCGATGCAGGGCTTCCAGGCCGGCAAGGTCGCCATGATCATCGACGGCCCGTGGTTCTACACCTCGATCCGTGAGCCGATGAAGGACGAGGTCGGCGTGGCCGTCATCCCGTCCGCCAGCGGCCAGCCCGTCGGCATGATCCAGGGCTCGGGCTTCGGCATCTCCGCCAAGTGCCCCGATCCGAAGAACGCCTTCGCCAACATCATGAAGATCACCACCCCAGAGGTTGTGGCCTTCGTCGGCGAGACCCGCGGCACCGTCCCCTCAATCGAGTCCGCCATCGACGGCTGGGCGAAGGGCAAGCCGGCCGGTGACGTCGAGGTGATGAAGGCGCTGCTCGCCCAGGGCCAGCCGCTGGTCACCACCCCGACCTGGAACCAGTTCGTGACCCAGTTCACGCAATACTCCAGCGACGGCACCCGCGGCAACAAGACCGCGGCGGAAATCCTGGACACCATCCAGAAGTCGGTTGGGTAACGGAGGACAAATCATGGGTCAGATCTCATCGTCGGTTACCGATGATGTGATGACGACCGCGAGGAAGGCCAAGAAGCCGGGCGTCAACGAACGCTTCTTGGCCTTCCTCCATCTCGCGCCAGGGATGAGCGGGTTCATCATCTTCGTGGTGATCCCGCTCATCGCCTCGATCGTCATCAGCCTCTACCGGTGGCCACTCTTCGGTGACCCGAAGTTCATCGGTGTCGACAACTACCTGCGTCTGTTCGACGGCCGTACCCCGGTCTTCGGCCAGATCCTGTTCAACACTGCGCTGTTCGCGATCGGCTACACCGCGGCGAACCTGATCATCTCGACCGGGCTGGCGGTCTGGCTGCACAGCCTGCCGGATTGGGCGCCGTTCTTCAGGGTGCTGTTCTTCGTACCCGTGGTCACCCCCATGGTCGCGAACGCCCTGGTGTGGCGGGTGATTCTGGATGACCGGGGAATGATCAACGGCATGTTGGCGATGCTCGGGATAACCGGGCCGTCCTGGCTGGGTGAATCCGGCTGGGCGATGTTCTCGATGATCCTGATGTCGCTTTGGCAGGGAGTTGGCTACAACATCGTGGTGCTGGCCGCCGGCCTCAACAACATCAACCCCTCCGTGCTGGAGTCGGCCAGGATTGACGGCACCAGCGCTTGGAGCCGGTTCTGGACCATCACCTTCCCGATGCTGTCGCCCTCACTGTTCTTCTGCACGATCATGACGGTGATCGGCGCGTTCAAGGTGTTCACCCAGCCGTACATGCTCACCAAGGGCGGCCCGGGCGACGCCACCAACACGCTGGTGCTGTTCCTGTACCGCAGCGGTTTCTCCTACGACCAGCTCGGCTTCGCCTCGTCGCTGGCCTGGGTGCTGTTTGTCATCGTCATGCTGGTGACTGCCCTGCAGTTCGTCGGCCAGAAGCACTGGGTGGAATACGATGCCTAAGCCTCGGATCAAGTGGAGCCGGGTGCTCAGCAAGGCCCTGCTGGTGCTGGTGGGGATCATCTTCTTCCTGCCCTTCGTGTGGATGTTCTTCTCCTCCCTCAAGCCGTCCACCGAAGTGCTGTCCTCCGGGTCGGAGCTGTTCGGCTCGCGGCTGGAATGGGCGAATTACCTCGAGGCCTTCACCGCCGTCCCGTACGGCCGGATCCTGCTCAACACCTTCGGCATCGCCGCCGCCGGTTCGTTGATCACCGTCACCGTTTCGGTGCTCAGTGCCTACGCCTTTGCCCGGCTGCGGTTCCCGTTCCGTGACCAGCTGTTCGCGATCTTCATCGCCACCCTGGTGCTGCCGCTGGAGGTGTTGGTGATCCCGCTGTACATCGGGGCGACCAAGATCAACATGGTCGACACCTATGCCGCGATCGTGCTGCCGTTCGCCTTCGGCGCCTTCGGGACCTTCATGCTGCGTCAGTTCCTGCTGTCGCTACCGACCGACTACGAGGAAGCCGCCCGGATCGACGGCGCCAGCCAGCCCAGGCTGTTGTGGCACGTGATCGTCCCGCTGCTGCGGGGACCGATCGCGGTGGTGGCCGCCTTCTCGTTCATCGACTACTGGAACGCCTTCCTGTGGCCGCTGATCATCATCAACGACCAGGCGAAGGCGCCGCTGCAGCTCGGTCTGGCCATGTTCTCCGGCGAGCGGGGCACCGAGTGGGGGGCGCTGATGGCGGCCTCCAGCATCGCGGTGGTGGCCAGCCTGCTGATCGTGGTGCTGATGCAGAAGCAACTGGCCAAGGGCATCAACCTAGGCGGCTTCGGCGGCCGCTGAGCAAGTAAACCGCACCCAAATCCGACCTCCCCACGGCATGGGGGCCAACCTCCGCCGTGCCCAGAACCAAGGAACCTCCAAATGGCAATGTTCTCCGACAACCCGGTCCGCCCCGAGCCCTACCGCCGATTTGAGCGGCCGGCGCCGAAGTGGTGGCACGACGCCAAGCTGGGCATCTTCGTCCACTGGGGGCCGTACTCCGTCCCGGCGTGGGCCGAGCCGATCGGGCCGCTGGGTGAGTTCGAGCCGGAGTGGTGGAACCTGCACAACCCGTACTCGGAGTGGTACTACAACACGATCCGGATTGAGGGCAGCCCGGCTCGCCAGCATCAGCTGGACACCTACGGCAACCTCGACTACGAGCAGTTCCTCGATCTGTGGCACGCCGAGAAATTCGATGCCGGCAAGGTGATGGACCTGGTCAAGGCGACGGGAGCTGGCTATTTCGTCCCCACCACCAAGCACCATGACGGCGTCACCCTGTGGGACGCGCCGCGCACCGGGGACCGCAACACCGTAAAGCGCGGGCCCAAGCGGGATCTGATCGGCGAGTTCCAGAAGGCCGCGGCCGAGCGGGGCATCCGGTTCGGTGTCTACTACTCCGGCGGCCTGGACTGGCACTTCAACTCCGAACTCCCGCCGATCACCGCCGAGATCACCGACGACGTGCGTCCGCTCG
Organism: Actinomycetes bacterium; assembly: GCA_029778515.1. The sequence continues at coordinate 2,851 of JAKOQD010000024.1, read as the reverse complement.
GCAAGGAGTACGCCGACTACGCCTTCGAGCAGGTCATCGACCTCATCGACCGGTACCACCCCGAAATCCTGTGGGGCGACATCGAGTACCCCGACGCCGGCAAGGTGCCGGGTCCCAAGAGCCTGGTGGAGATGTTCGACCACTTCTACGCACAGGCTCCCGATGGCCTGATCAACGACCGCTGGGGCCTGACCCACTGGGACTTCCGCACCAGCGAATACGTGCACGGCCTCGAAGCCGAGAAGGCCGCCGCCTGGGAGAACTGCCGGGGCGTCGGCTTCTCCTTCGCCTACAACCAGCTGGAGGACGAGTCGCACTACCTCAGCGGCGCCGGCGCTGTGGTCAACTTCCTGGACGTCATCTCCCGTGGCGGGAACTACCTGCTGAACATCGGCCTGACCGCCGCTGGTGAGGTGCCGTCCATCCAGGAGCGGACGTTGCGCACCCTGGGCGAATTCAACGCGATGCACGGGGAGGCCATCTTCGGTTCGCGCCCGCTCGACGCGGCAATCGGCCGGGCCAGCGAAAACCCGTGGGTGCGCTGGACCCAGGCTGACGGTGCTGCCCACGCCTTCGTCATGGCCGGTGAGGAAGTGGCCTTGCCGGTGGACGTGACCCGGGTCGACCTGGACCGCGCCACCGCGGTCAACGCGGAAGTGCGGGTTGCTGACGGTCAGCTGTTCGTGAAGACCTCAGGCGAATTGCCGGGTCGGGTCAGCCTGCCGCTCAAGTGAGCGGCTGTCAGCAGTACTAATCTCGGAGCGTCAGCAGCGAGGAGGTTAGCGGTGGCGGTGCCCACGATCCGCGACGTGGCCAGGGAGGCTGACGTCTCCGTGGCGACGGTGTCGCGCGCGATCAACGGCATTGAAACCTTGAACCCCGAGCTGGCCCAGCGGGTGCTGGAGACCGTCGACCGGTTGGGCTACGTGCCCAACAACGTCGGCCGCTCGTTGCGCCGGCAGCACACGAATACCTGGGCGGTGATCGTCAACGGCCTGAACGCCTTCGTCTCCTCGCTGGTTTCGTCGATCGAGCAGGCTGCGCATCAGCAGGGCACCAGCGTCTACCTGGGGATCACCGGGCAGGACGAGACATTGGAGCGGCGGTATGTGCAGGCAGCGATCAGCCAGCGGGTGTCCGGGCTGATCGTGGCCAGCACGACCACACCGGACATCTATACCGAGGTGGACCTGCCGATCGTCTTCGCCGACTTCAGCTACCCCGGCACGGGGCGCGGCTCGGTGACGCTGGACAACGAGCTGGCCGGTCGGTTGGCTGCCGAACACCTCGCCGAGGGTGGCTATCGCCGCGTCGCGCTGCTGGGCGAGGGTCTCGGTGGCCGGCCGGTCGACGAGCGGGCGGCTGGTTTCCGGGCGGCGCTGGCCAGCAGCGGGCTTGGCATGCTGCCTGAACACGACCGGAGGCTGGACCTCTCCCTCGCGTCGGCGAAGGCGGCCGTACTCGACCTGTTGGCCGGGCCCCAGCCGCCGGACGCCATCTACTGCGTAAACGGCCCCTCCACCCAGGGCGCATATTTCGCTCTGGCCTCCAGCGGGGCTAGCGGGGTGGGGCTGGTCGGTACCGACAACGAGGATTGGACCGGCATGTCCACCCCGACCGTCACCGTGGTCAGCCAGCCGGTGACCGAGATCGGCGAGACCGCGGCCCGGCTGCTGGCCGGCCGGGTGTCCGGCTCGGCCAGCGAGCCGCAGCAGGTGGTGCTTGAGCCCAGCCTGATCGTCCGGGAGTCCACCCGCCGCCCCTGAGTTTCCGGCTGGAGGTTGGCGGCGGCATGCGGGCCGCGTACCACTGCCAAACGCCAGCGGGCCCGGCCGAAGTGGCCGGGCCCGCTGGGCGATCGGGAGGCGGATCAGGCCTTCGCGATCCGCTCACGCAGCTCACCCAGCTGGTGGGTGAGCTCGGCCGGCAGCCGGTCGCCGAACAGTTGGTAGTACTCCTCAGTGAGGTCGGCCTCAACCGCCCAGGCCTCAGGGTCGAGGGAGAACAGCTCGTCGAGCTGGGCCTGGTCAATGTCCAGGCCGTCGACGTTGAGGTCGCCCTTGGCCGGAATCCGCCCGGACAGGGCGTCCACCGCGTCCACCTCGCCGTTGACCCGGCGCAGTGCCCACTCGATCGGGCGGGCGTTGTCACCGAAGCCCGGCCACAGCCAGCGGCCGTCGTTGTCCTTGCGGAACCAGTTCACCTGGAAGATCTTCGGCGCCTTGTCTCCGAGCACCTTGCCCATCTCCAGCCAGTGGCTCCAGTAGTCGGCCATGTTGTAGCCGCAGAACGGCAGCATGGCGAACGGGTCGCGCCGCAGCGAGCCGACCGCGCCCTCTGCCGCAGCGGTCTGCTCGGACGAGATCGTCGAACCGATGAACACCCCGTGCTCCCAGTCGTATGCCTCGCTGACCAGCGGGATGTTCTTGGCGCGCCGGCCGCCGAACAGGATGACGTCGATCGGGACGCCGGCCGGGTCCTCCCATTCTGGGGAGATGGACGCGGCCTGTGAGGCGTGCACGGTGAAGCGGCTGTTCGGGTGGGCGGCGGGACGGCCGGAGTCGGGCGTCCAGTCGTTGCCCTGCCAGTCGATCAGGTGCGCTGGCGCTTCCTTGGTCAGGCCCTCCCACCAGACGTCACCGTCGTCGGTGTGCCCTTCCATTCGCAGAAGCTGGCTCCCTCGCCGGGCATCAGCGCGCCGGGTGCGAAATCCGCACTCGGCAGATACCAGGTAGGCGGATGGCTAGTCTCCAGTACTTGGATCGCCGCGGTCGTCCGGGCGATCACCTCGCCGCCGAGGACGACCTCTACCAGGCGTTCGCTCGGTCGGACGGCGGGCGGCCTGGGGTAG
>JAKOQD010000149.1 GCA_029778515.1 Actinomycetes bacterium | reverse complement strand
CGCCGCCACAGCCCGCCAGCTGACGGCCGGCTGATGATCGTCGCCGCCGACCACCCCGCGCGCGGTGCCCTCGGCGTTCGGGGGGACGCGAACGCGATGGCGTCCCGGGCCGAACTGCTTGAGCGGCTCGCGGTCGCGCTGACCCGTCCAGGGGTGGACGGGGTGCTGGGTACCGCTGACATCCTTGAGGACCTGCTGCTGGCCGGTCTACTCGAAGGCAAGATGGTGATCGGCTCGATGAACCGGGGCGGCCTGCAGGGTGCCGAGTTTGAGTTCGACGATCGGTGGACGGGGTACGACGCCGAAACGCTGGCGGCCAATGGGCTCGACGGGGGCAAGATGCTCACCCGGATCTGCCTTGAGGACGAGGACACAGCCCGGGTCTTGGAATCCACCGGACGCGCGGTGACCACCCTGGCCAACCACGAACTGATGGCGATGGTCGAGCCCTTCCTCTCGGTCCGGGTGGCTCCCGACCAGGTGCAGAACCAGTTGGACGCGGACTCGGTGATCAGGTCGATCCAGATTGCCGCCGGCCTCGGCGCGACCAGTGCACACACCTGGTTGAAACTGCCGGTGGTGGCGCAGATGCACCGCGTCCTCGATTCGACGACGCTGCCCAGCCTGTTGCTCGGCGGCGACCCGGACGGTGATCCGGATGAGACCTACCGGCGGTGGGCGGACGCGCTGACGCACCCCACTGCGATGGGGCTGGTGATCGGGAGAGCGCTGCTCTACCCGGCGGACGGAGATGTGGCGACAGCGGTGGATACCGCCGTCGGCCTGGTACACGGAGGAGTGGCATGAGCGAGTGGGTACTGCCCGCAGGGACGACCGCGGACGGGGACTTCGACACCAGGGTTCTTCCCGTCCCCTCGGCTGGGCACGGCACCTCCTCAGGTTCAGGGAGCGAGTGGGCGCACACCGGCCTGCTGGTGACCGACCTGGCAGCGGGGGAATCGCGCACGATCGACACCGGCGATCTGGAGTACGTTGTAGTACCGCTGGCTGGTAGCGCCCAGGTGACCATCGGCGACCAAAGCTACGGACTGGCTGGACGAACCGACGTGTTCGAAGCGGCCACCGACGTGCTCTACGTGCCGCGCGACGCCAGCTTCACGATCACCAGCACAGCAGGCGGTCGCTACGCGTTCTGTGCCGCGACCGCGTCGCGGGAGTTGCCCGTCCGGCATCTCCCGGCCAGCGATGTGCCCGACGAACTGCGTGGTGCGGGCACCGCCAGCCGCCGCGTCCGCAACTTCGGCACCCCCGGCGTACTGGAAGCCGACTCGATCATTGCGTGTGAGGTGATCACTCCCGCCGGCAACTGGTCCAGCTACCCGCCGCACAAGCATGACGAGGAGCGCGAGGGCGTGGAGACCTCGCTCGAGGAGATCTACTACTTCGAACTGCGCCAGGAGCCGGGCAGCCCGAAGTCTGCGGAGAACGCCTTCGGCTACCAGCGGGTCTACGGCACCGCCGAGCGTCCGATCGACGTGCTGGCCGAGGTGCGGTCGCGCGACGTCGTGCTGGTGCCGCACGGCTGGCACGGCCCGGCGATGGCCCCGCCCGGCTACGACATGTACTACCTGAACGTGATGGCCGGCCCCGGAGCGACGCGCGCCTGGCTGATCTGCGACGACCCGGACCACGCCTGGGTGCGCCAGACCTGGGCCGACCAGCGGATCGACCCGCGCCTGACCGCGAACTGACCTGAAACGACTGACCCACAACTGAACACCGAATCACCCGGCAGCGTGGCCCAACCAGGCTGGCGCTGCCGACAACCGACCGGATCGGTCGACCCAGAAAGGATTTTCGAATGACCATCACCGAGCAGTCCAGCAAGACGCAGAGCGCGGCCACCCTGAAGCGCCTGCGCTACCTGGTCGACAACGAGTGGCGCGAGTCGAAGACCACGTCCTACATGCCGGTGATGAACCCGTCCACCGGCGAGCAGATCGCCGAGGCCCCCACCTGCACCCAGGAAGAGGTCGACTCCGCCGTCGCCGCTGCCGCCCGCGCCTACCCGGCCTGGTCGGCCACCCCGCTGCCGCAGCGGATCCAGTTGATGTTCCGGTTCAAGCAGCTGCTCGACGAGCACCTGGACGAACTGAGCGTGCTGTTGGCGACCGAGATGGGCAAGGTCGTAGCTGAGGCTCGCGGTGACGTGTTGAAGGCGATCGAGGTGGTGGAGTGCGCGTGTTCGACGCACTACCTGATGCAGGGCGACACCACGATGAACATCTCGAAGGGCTACGACACGGTGTCCTACCGCGAGCCGCTGGGGGTGTTCGTGGGCATCGCGCCGTACAACTTCCCGGCGATGATTCCGATGGGCTGGATGCTGCCGTTCGCCATCACCACCGGCAACACCTTCGTGCTGAAGGCGGCCTCGATGGTGCCGCAGACCTCGATGCGCATGATGGAGCTGCTGATCCAGGCCGGACTGCCCAAGGGCGTGGCCAACCTGGTCACCTGCTCCCGCGTCGAGGCCGACAGCCTGCTCGTGCACCCGGACGTCCGCGGCATCACTTTCGTCGGCTCCACCGCGGTGGGCAAGCACATCTATGCCACTGCGGCCGGCGCCGGCAAGCGCGTCCAGGCCCTCACCGAAGCCAAGAATCACGCGCTCGTGCTTGAGGACGCGGTGCTGGAGCGCTCGGTGGCGGGCATCATCAACTCCACCTACGGCTGCGCCGGCCAGCGTTGCATGGCGCTGCCGGTGATCGCCGTCCAGGAATCGATCGCCGACAAGGTGGTGGAGATGCTGGCCGCGAAGGCTGCTGAGTTGAAGCTCGGCCCGGCCTACCTGCCGGAGTCCCAGCTCGGCCCGGTGATCACCGCCAAGCACCGCGAGTGGGTGGAGTCCTGCATCCAGCGCGGCGTGGACGAGGGTGGCGACCTGGTGCTGGACGGCCGCGGCGTCACGGTGGACGGCTACGAGGGCGGCTTCTACGTCGGCCCGACGATCCTCGACCGGGTCGGTCCGGACAACTGGGCCGGCACCCATGAGATCTTCGGTCCGGTGACGTCGATCAAGCGCGTCCGCGACTTCGAGGAGGGCATCAACATCATGAATGCCAACCCGTTCGCTAACGGCTCGTGCATCTACACCAGCTCCGGCCACTACGCCCGCGAGTTCGCCCGCCGCACCCACGCCGGCATGGTGGGCGTCAACGTGGGCATCCCGGTGCCGTTCTCCACCTTCCCGTTCACCGGCCACAAGGACTCCTTTTTCGGCGACCTGCACGCCATGGGCAAGGACGGGGTCGCGTTCTTCACCGAGACCAAGGCGGTCACCACCACCTGGTTCACCGAAGAGCACCGCCATGACAAGGTCAGCACCTGGGACGGCATG
>JAKOQD010000148.1 GCA_029778515.1 Actinomycetes bacterium | reverse complement strand
TGGCCAGGATCCGCGAGGCCGACCCGCCGGTGAGCAGGTACAGCACCCAGACGGCGACGTTAATTCCGATCAGCGTGATGGTGGTCACCCGGGTGTTGGCGACCCGCGTCCCGCCGTACGGCAGCTCGTGCTGCCGGGTCTGCTTGGCTCCGGCCGAGACACATTCGGGGCACTGGAAACCGACCGCCGCGCTGATCATGCAATCCCCGCAGATCGGGCGTCCGCACCGCTGGCAGCCGATGTAGGTGGGGCGATCCGGATGCCGGTAGCAGCCGTAGGCTACCGGCTGCGGCTGCGGTTGCGTCATGGCCAAACCCTACCGGCCCACCCGAGCCGTGACGCGTCCGCCGGCCGCCCATAATGGACGCATGGCTGGCAAGCGGGTGGCACTGGTTCTGGGCTCGGGCGGAGCACGCGGCTACGCCCACATCGGGGCTATCCAGGTGCTGGCCGAGCGTGGCTATGAGGTCGTTGCGATCGCCGGCACGTCGATGGGCGCGTTGGTCGGCGGGCTGCTGGCTGCTGGCAAGCTCGACGAGTACACCGACTGGGTCACTTCGCTGTCGCAGCGCGACGTCTTTCGCTTGCTCGATCCGGCGATCCTTGCTCCTGGCGCGATCCGGGCCGAACGGGTGCTCGCGCGAGTTTCGGAGATCCTGGACGGCGCGATGATCGAAGACCTGCCGATTCCGTTCACCGCCGTGGCCACCGATCTCGGCGCACGCCGCGAGGTGTGGTTCTCCTCCGGGCCGGTGGACGTGGCGATCCGGGCTTCGATCGCGATCCCGGGCGTGATCACGCCGGTGATGGTCAACGGACGGCTGCTGGTCGACGGCGGCGTGCTGAACCCGGTGCCGGTCGAGCCGGTGATCGGTGCGGACGCCGACTTCACCTTGGCGGTGCTGCTGGGCGGAGCCCGTGACCACGCGCTCTCGGTGGCACCGACCAAGGTGAGTTCCGCGCAGCGTCCACCGGCCGAGTGGCTGGACCGGTTCCTGAAAGGGGCTGCCGGGGTGTGGGAGAACGACGTGCTTGCCTGGATCACGTCCAGATTCGGCCACACCGAGGACGCGTCCGAGGACTCCGCCGCGCCGAGCGGTCCGCCGAAGGTGGTCCCGGCTACCGCTTCGACGCCAGAGCAACCGGTCGGTCCCGGCTACGAGCCGGCGCCGCCCGGCATTGGACTGACCGACGTGGCGGCGATGGCCCTGGACACGATGGGTTCGCTGATCACCCGCTACCGCCTCGCGGCCCTCCCGCCCGATGTCACCGTTACGGTGCCGGTGGACGCGGCCAAGGTCCTCGATTTCCACCGGGCCGAGGAACTGATCGAACTCGGCCGGGAACTGACCGCGTCCGCTCTGGACGAGGCGTTCCCGGAGGACGCTGAGACCGCAGCGCCCGCCGCCCAGATCGAGTCCGTCGCGGAGATCGCTGCTGCCCAGGTGGCTCCGGGCTGAGGAGCGTCCCAGGACCGGTCTGGACGGGTTTTGGGAGCCGATTCGGCCGGCGCCATTCAAGAAACGGGACAATTCCGGTCCGCGTGGACGGGTTCTCGGGCTAACCGGTAGAAACCGCCGACCTCGTCGCGCCGATAGCGTCAGCTTTGTCCCATTCGTGCGGTGATGCCGGCCGAATCGTTGGGTCGTGGCCGAACTCAGGCAGCGCCCACGTCGTGCAGGTGGTGACGCAGGTCGTGCAGGAAGTACTGACCCAGGGTCGCCAGGGTGAAGGCAGAGCCGTTGCTGCGTGTCCCCGGCCGGCCCCACTCGTCTTCGGTCACCGCGGCCCACTCGGCAGCGTTGGCCTCGGCGGCGGCTGCGATCGCCGCGGCCACCTCGGCAGGATCGGACGCTCGGTAGCGCTTGGCGATGGCGGTCGCGTCCTGGTCCCAGTTGGCGAAGACCGGGTTGTCCTCGGACCGGATCAGTGTGGCCCGCTCGGCGAACAGCCGCAGCACGTCCCGCACGTGGCAGGCGTACTCCAGCGGCGACCAAACCACCGGATCGGGCCGCACAGCCACGTCCGGTCGGGCCAGCACCTCCCGCCAGGGTGCTGTCGCGGCGCGCACCAGCTCAGGCAACTCGTGCACATCCACCTCGCCCGACGCGAAGCCGCACTCCAGGCACGGCCGCTCCAACACGAATGTCCAGTCCTTGTCGTCGGTCGGCGGTACCTCTGGTGTCTCCATCGCCGCAGGATAGGTGCTGGACCCGGGCAGGCGCAGCACCACAGCTCCGGAGTCGAGATCGAGCGGACGTGGTCCCGTCCCGCCCTGATCGGTGCGCACGACCAGCAGTTTCTCCGCATCCTGCTGCTCGCGGGTGTAGCGCAACCCGGGGTTGAAGATCTCGAAGAAGTCGGTCATGCAGGGTTCAACGCTGGACGAGCCCGGCAAACTCCGCGACCCGGTGCAGCGGGATGCCGGTCACCTGCTCAACCGTGAGCACATGACCCGAACTGGCCGACAGCATCAGCAGCGGCACCATGCCCGGATCTCGGGTGTGCACACTGACCTGCAGCCCTTTCGTCGGCTTCTCGTAGGGCAGCTCGGTGGCGAGCCTGCCGGCGAACGGCGGCATCGAGGCCCGGTTCGGATCCGACCAGCGCTGGGCAATCGCCGCCATCGACGCCTCGTCCAGTTCCACCCAGACCGACCAGACGAAGACGTCGGGCACGTCTTCGATCGGCAACTGGATGTGGCCGCGGACGAAATGCCTAGTGGTGCCGTGGTCGGAAAGGATGCAAACGTCGGGGGTCAGCTCGGCCTCAAGTCGCTCGCCGTCGCTGATCGCCAGCCAATCGTCCGGCGCAGTGGTGCCCATCACTTTCGCCAAGTCGCGGTGAACGTCGTGGCAGACACTGCACGGCGTGTCAGGGCCATCGATCACCGGAACCACGAACTGAATCTTTCCGCAGCCGGGCGCCCCGCGTCCGGTGAACTGCGGATTTGCCCTGAAATGGTTTTCGGCGCGGCTTGAGTTCGCGTCGGCACTCGCGGAGCCGTCGCCCGATCCGCTCGCCAGGAAGCGCCGGCTCGGCCCCTTATGCTGGCCGCAGCAGCGGACGCTGGGCACGCCGATCTGGGGAAGATGGAGAGCTTCATTTCAGCTATCGATGAATATCTGCAGGGCTTCGACCCGTCCGCGCGCGAACAGCTCAAGCGGGTCCGGGAGATCATCCGCGAGGTCCTGCCCCAAGCGAGCGAGAAGATCGCCTACGGCATCCCCACCTTCGTGGTGGACGGCCGGAACCTGGTCCATTTCGGCGGGTGGACGGACCACCTGTCGATCTACCCGGTGCCGGCGGGCGACGCGGCATTCCAGGCCGCGATCACCGGCCACCGGGCCGGCAAGGGCACCCTCCGGTTCCCGCTGTCCGAGCCGCTGCCAGAGCAGCTGATCCGCGCGCAGGTGCTGTTTCTGCTTGCCGAACGCGGAGATCGCGGCTGAAGCCCGGTCCGTGGCCGGCCGGTTCGGGCGTGGTCCCGGGCGGCTGAGCTCACTTGATCAGGGTGACTCCGGCCAGGGCGACCCGGAAGCCCGCGCCGGTCTCGGTGTTGGCGCAGGTGACGCCGGCCTTCTCGCTCGCGCAGATGAAATGGTCGAGGATCAGCTTCTTGCCGTACGGCAGCACCGCGAACTTGGTGCCGTCGTACTTGACCGATGGGAAGCCGCTACTCTTCCACCACTTGGTACTGGCGTCGCCCACCTTTGGGAACGCGGCTGGGTCGCCACTGCAGAAATAGCTGGTGGCCGCGTCCACCGAGATGCCGGTGACGTCCAACCCATCGTCCGGGCACACTTCGGAAGACTCGGGCACCTTGCTCATCTTCATGCCCTTCGGGAAGTGGCACAGCGCCCAGCCGTCCTCGACCGCGCACCAGATCCGTCCGCTCGGGCTGGCGAAGTGGGCGCGGCCGTAGCTGGCCACGTTGATCGCGTCGGACGGGTCAGGGACGGTCGGCGGACCTACTTCGGTAGAGCTGGCCGACGGCGTTGCGGACGGGGTCCCCCCGCCCGCGGACGCGGTTTCGGATGGGGCCGCGTCGATCGTGACGATCGGACCGGGCGTCCAGTTGTTTCCGGGGGTCGCGCAGCCGGCCAACAGCACGGCCAAGGTGGCGATCAGTGTGGTGAGCAGCTTCATTTCGTTCTCTGGCGGGACGGTTTGGGCCAGTCTGCCCGTGCAACCGGGCGACTTGGCTGAGAGCCGAAGAAGAATTGCCCAGAGGGTTCTTTCAGCTTCGGGTGATATTTGGCGGCCTGCCGGACGGACGGCTCGAAGCATGGCTCGGGCTGGTGGGAGACAATCTGAGCATGACCCCGTCCGGCGACCGCGCACTGGTGCTGGGCAGCGGCGGCGCCACTGGCATCGCCTGGCAGGCCGGAGTGCTGGCGGGGCTGGCCGACTCAGGGGTCGAGCTAACCCCGGCAACCGTGATCGGCACCTCGGCCGGTGCGCTGGTGGCGGCGCGGCTGACCACCGGCTGGACGCCGGAGCGGCTGTTCGCCGTAGCCAGCGCGGAGTCCCTGGCTCCCGGACGCGTCGGCTTGGGTGCGGTGCTGGCCTTGGGGGCGGCACAGGTCTACCCGAGCCGGCGGCACGCGCTCGCGTGGCTGGGTCGACGAGCTGAGCGCGCCTGGTCTGCCGACGCCGAGACCCGGTGGGTCGCGCGGTTGGTGCCTGATCTGGCCGGCGCCGAATGGCCGGACGGGCTGGTGATCGTGGCCACGGACGCAGCGTCCGGTCGACCGGCGTTCTTCTCCCACTCACAGCCCGCCGACCTGGCCCGCGCGGTGGCCGCAAGTTGCGCCATCCCAGGCGTGTTCCCGGCGGTGCGGATCGACGGCCGGCTGCACTTGGACGGTGGGCTGCGGTCGCCGGCGAACCTGGACGTGGTCGCGTCCGCCACCTCGGTGATCGCTCTGGCGCCCCTGGGCGGGTCGGTGCGCGCGTACCGGCGTCCGGCGATGCAGGCCAAGGCGCTCGGACGGCGCGCCGCGGTCGCGCTGCTGCGCCCGGATGAGCGCAGCCGGAAGGCCATGGGCAGCGACTTGTTGGCCAGTCATCGCAACTCCGCTGCCGCTGCCGCCGGACGGGAGCAGGGTCGCCGAGAGGGTGAGCGCCTGGGTGGGTGGCCGGCCTGAGCCTGCCCAACGGCGAGGGCACGTCCCCTGCGTTCGGCAGGTCGAGCCTGTCGAGGCCACCTGCGTCGCCGATCTCGACCCGCTCGATCAACCCGGGAAGCGCCATAATGGGAGGGGAAATGTTGCGCAACTGAGCAGCGCCCGGCGGGCAGGGGGTGCCCAACCACGCTGCAGCCCCAATAGAGTGGCTGACCCGCTACAGGAGGCCAAATGTTCAACAAGATGCTGGTCGCGAACCGCGGCGAGATCGCCGTCCGCGCCTTTCGCGCAGCCACCGAGCTGGGCATTGGCACCGTCGCCGTGTTCCCCTACGAGGATCGGCACGCCGAGTACCGGCTGAAGGCGGACGAGTCCTACGAGATCGGCGAGCGCGGCCACCCCGTCCGCGCGTACCTCGACGTGCCCGGCATCATCAAGGCCGCCCAGGACGCCGGCGCGGACGCGATCTACCCCGGTTACGGCTTCCTCTCCGAGAACCCCGACCTGGCCCAGGCCTGTGAAGAGGCCGGGATCAAGTTCATCGGTCCTTCGCACGAGGTGCTGGAGTTGACCGGGAACAAGGCCCGCGCGATCTCGGCGGCCATAGCGGCCGGCCTGCCGACGCTGCGCGGCTCGGAGCCGAGCAACGACGTCGACACCCTGGTGGCGGCCGCCGATTCGATCGGCTTCCCGCTGTTCGTGAAGGCCGTCTCCGGCGGCGGCGGACGCGGCATGCGCCGGGTTGAGGAGGCCGACAAGCTCCGCGCTGCGCTGGCTGAGGCGATGCGCGAGGCCGAGTCGGCTTTCGGCGACTCCCGGATGTACCTGGAGCAGGCGGTGATCCGTCCGCGGCACATCGAGGTGCAGATCCTGGCCGATGCCACCGGTGAGGTGATCCACCTGTTCGAGCGGGACTGCTCGGTGCAGCGTCGACATCAGAAGGTTGTCGAGATCGCCCCCGCGCCGAACCTCGACCCGGAGTTGCGTCGCCGGATCTGCTCGGACGCGGTGCGCTTCGCCCGGCACATCAACTACCTCAACGCCGGCACGGTTGAGTTCCTGCTCGGCGAGGACGGCCGCTACGTCTTCATCGAGATGAACCCGCGGATCCAGGTGGAGCACACCGTCACCGAAGAGGTGACGAACGTCGACCTGGTGTCTTCGCAGATCCGTATCGCGGCTGGCGAGACCCTGGTGGGCATGGGACTGACCCAGGCCGACGTCCAAGTCCGCGGCACCGCACTGCAATGCCGGGTCACGACCGAGGATCCGGCGAACGGCTTCCGTCCCGACACCGGCATCATCTCGGTCTATCGGACGCCGGGCGGCGCGGGAATCCGATTGGACGGCGGCGTCGTGTTCGCCGGGGCGACGGTCGCCGCGCACTTCGACTCGATGCTGGTCAAGCTGACCTGCCGGGGCACCGACCTGCGTTCGGCCGCGCGGCGGGCGTTCCGGGCGTTGAGCGAGTTCCGCGTCCGCGGGGTGTCGACCAACATCCCGTTCCTGGAAGCGGTGATCTCCGACCCCGACTTCCTCGATGGCCACACGACTACGTCGTTCATCGACGACCGTCCGCATCTGCTGCACTACCACCTCCCCGCCGACCGGGGCACGAAGCTGCTCACCTACCTGGCTGAGGTCAGCGTCAACAAGCCCAACGGCGACCCGCGGACGTTGCTGCGTCCCCGGAAGAAGCTGCCGGTGCTGCCACCCGCGGTCGCGTCCGCACCGCCGCCGGCCGGCTCGCGGCAGCGACTGCTCGAGGTCGGTCCGGCCCAGTGGGCAGCCGAACTGCGCGCGCAGAGCGCGGTGGCGGTCACCGACACCACTTTCCGGGATGCGCACCAGTCGCTGTTGGCGACCCGCGTCCGCACCCGCGACCTGCTGCACGTCGCACCTGTGATCGCGCGGACCCTGCCGCAGTTGTTCAGCGTTGAGGCCTGGGGCGGCGCGACTTACGACGTGGCGCTGCGGTTCCTCAAGGAGGACCCCTGGGATCGGCTGGACGCGCTGCACGCGGCGATGCCGAACCTGCCACTCCAGATGCTGTTGCGCGGCCGGAACACGGTCGGCTACACCCCGTACCCGCTGGCGGTGACGAAGGCGTTCGTCGCCGAGGCGGCCCGCTCGGGGCTGGATGTCTTCCGGATCTTCGACGCCCTGAACAATGTCGACCAGATCCGGCCGGCGATCGAGGCGGTGCTGGAGACCGACCACGCGGTGGCCGAGGCCGCGCTCTGCTACACCGGCAACATGACCTCGCCGGGCGAGTCGCTGTACACGCTCGACTACTACCTGCGGCTGGCCGAAGAACTGGTTTCCGCTGGCGCGCACATCCTGGCGATCAAGGACATGGCCGGTCTGCTGCGGGCACCGGCCGCGGCTGCGCTGGTCACCGCCCTGCGTAGCAACTTCGACCTGCCGGTGCATCTGCACACCCACGACACCGCCGGTGGTCAGCTGGGCACGCTGCTGGCCGCCATTGATGCGGGCGTGGACGCGGTGGACGTCGCGGCCGCGTCCATGGCTGGGACGACCTCGCAGGTGTCGATGTCGGCGCTGGTGGCGGCGCTGGAAGGCACCGATCGGGACACCGGGCTCTCGCTGGCCGCGGTGACCGCGCTGGAGCCGTACTTCGAGGGTGTTCGGAAGCTCTACGCGCCGTTCGAGTCGGGCCTTCCCGGGCCGACCGGACGGGTCTACGTGCACGAGATTCCGGGTGGACAGCTGTCGAACCTTCGCCAGCAGGCGATCGCGCTCGGCCTGGGCGACCGGTTCGAGGCGATCGAGGAGATGTACGCCGCGGCGAACCGGATCCTGGGCAACATCGTGAAGGTGACCCCGTCCTCGAAGGTGGTCGGCGACCTGGCGTTGGCGCTGGTCGGGCAGAAGATCGACCCGTCCGATTTCGAGGCGAACCCGGAGAGGTACGACATTCCGGATTCAGTGATCGGCTTCCTCAACGGCGACCTGGGTGATCCGCCGGGCGGCTGGCCGGAGCCGTTCCGCACCAAGGCGCTGGCCGGGCGGGTCACCAAGCCGGTGGTCACCGAACTGTCGGACGCGGACGCGTCCGATCTGGCCGAGAAGCCGCGGCGCACCCTGAACCGGCTGCTGTTCCCCGGCCCGCTGCGCGACTACGAGGAAGCGGTGGTGGCGTACTCGGAGTTGTCGGTGGTGCCGACCCGCGAGTTCCTGCACGGTCTGCGCCAGGGCCAGGAGATCGAGGTCTCGCTGGAACGCGGCAAGTCGTTGCTACTGGGCATCTCGGCGATCGGCGAGCCGGACGACCGTGGCGTGCGCCAGGTGGTCTGCACGGTTAACGGCCAGATGCGGGTGGTGTCGGTGAAGGACGACTCGGTGACGTCCACGGTCGCGATGGCCGAACGGGCGGACGCGAAGTCGCCGGGCCAGATCCCCGCCCCATTCGCGGGCGTGGTGACCCTGATCGTCGAAGCCGGCGATCAGGTGGCCGCCGGCCAGCAGGTGGCGACGATCGAAGCCATGAAGATGGAGGCCGCGATCACCACCCCGGTCGCCGGTACCGTCCAGCGCCTAGCGATCGGTCACGCCCAAGCCGTGGAAGGCGGCGACCTCCTGGCAGTCATCGCCTGAGGTGCCAGCCCCACTCCATTTCGGCGACCACGGCATCTCGAGCCTCTTGGCCAGGCCTTGGTGAAGACCTTCCAGACAGCCACGATCATCAGCACGCTCAGCCCGATCGCGACCAGGATGACCGGCAGGGAGAGGACAGCGTTTGTGTTGTCGGAATACGTGTTTCTCCTGGGGTTCGGGGACGCAGCATAGCGATTCGGTTCGCGGCAGGGCTGGACGGCTGCGGCACAGTAGGAGCTATGGATCAGCCCTTCGCCAGCAGTGTGCCTGTGTCCACCGTTCCGCTGGTCTTGCGCGGACGCCGCTTCGATGCGGCGCGGCCAGCGGTGATGGGCATCATGAACCGCACGCCGGACTCGTTCTACGCCGCCGCTCGATTCACCGACCTGGAACCGGCGCTGGTCGCGCTCGACCGGATGCTCGTCGAGGGTGCGGACGTGATCGACGTCGGCGGGGTCCGTGCCGGGCAGGAAGGCGAAGTGGTGGACGCGGCCGTAGAGATCGAGCGGGTGCGTCCGTTCCTGCTGGCGGCCCGCGAACGGCACCCGGAAGTGCTGCTCAGCCTCGACACCTGGCGCTCAGTTGTGGCGTTGGCTTGCGCGGACGCCCGGGTAGACCTGGTCAACGACACCTGGGCGGGCGCCGATCCAGAGCTGGTGCACGTTGCCGTCGAAATCGGTGCTGGCTACGTGGTTTCACACACCGGCGGACTGCCGCCGCGCACCGACCCGGTGTCGGTCAGCTATGGCGACGACCCTGACGCCGTGGTCGCGGACGTGCTGCGCACCTTGGCGTCCGGGGCCGAGAGGGCGGTGGCAGCGGGGGTGCCGGCCGAGCGTGTGCTGGTGGACCCGACCCTCGACTTCGGCAAGACCACCCGCAACTCGTTGCGCGTGCTGCGGGCCACCGCCGCGGTTACCGGTCTTGGCTACCCGGTGCTGCAGGCCTTGTCCCGCAAGGATTTCGTGGGCGAGACCCTCGATCTGCCGGTCGACGATCGACTGTACGGGACGCTGGCGGCCACCGCCGTCGCGGGTTGGCTGGGCACGACGATGTTCCGTGCCCACGACGTGCTGGCCACGCGGCAGGTGGTCGACATGGTCGCGTCCATTCGTGGGGACCGGCCGCCGGCAGTGGCGCTGCGCGGCGAGCCGCCAAGATCACGCTGAGCTGGACGAGCCGGCGCACACCCCATCCAACTCGGGTTTGGCAGGCTTGACCCCGGCCGCCTCGAACACGTCCTCGACTGTCTCGATGAGCTTCGCCAGCGGGTCATAGTGCCTCTGTAGTCGCCCATGGCTCGCCGTCATCGCGCCGCTCCAGCCGAAGCGGAGCGACGGTTCAGCGCACTCTGGGACGGCCTCGTCCGAGCCCGCGGGCATAAGCTGCCGGGGTGGAACTGAAAGACATGCGGCTCAGTTACGAGAAGGGCAGCCTCGACGAGGCGGACGCAGGAAGCGCGCCGCTGCAGCTCTTTCAGCGCTGGCTCAACGATGCAATCCGGGCCAACGTGCCCGAGCCGAACGCGATGACCCTGGCCACCGTGGGGGCGGACGGGCGTCCGTCCACGCGAATCGTGCTGATCAAGAGCGCGGACGCTTCCGGGCTGGTCTTCTTCACCAACTACGACTCGCGTAAGGGCCAGGAGTTGGCGACCAACCCGCAGGCCGCGCTGCAGTTCCACTGGGTTCAACTCGAACGGGTCGTCCGGATCGAGGGCGTGGTCGAGCGCACTTCCGCCGAAGAATCGGACGCGTACTTCGAGACCCGTCCGCTGGATTCGCGGATCGGTGCCTGGGCCTCACCGCAGAGCCAGGTGATCGCCAATCGGGGGGTGCTGTTGGCGAACGCGGCGAAGGCATCCGCGAAGTTCGGACTGAAACCGCCACGCCCAGATCATTGGGGCGGCTATCGGCTGGTGCCCGATGTCTGGGAGTTCTGGCAGGGACGCAAGAGCCGGCTGCACGATCGCGTGCGTTTCCGGCTCGAGGGGGATGCCTGGTTGAAGGAGCGCCTGGCGCCGTAGCCGCCAGTAGAATCAGTGCGGAGGGTTGTCCACCGTGTTCGGTGGACAACCCTCCGCACTGATCGCGGCGACCAGCTCCGCGGCGGGCGCACCCAGGCGCTTGGGAAGTACATGGGCTGCGTCCGCGCCGGTATAGATGAACCAGTGCTCGTCGGTATCGGCGATCCGGGTGATACCGTCCCAGGCGATGTGGTTGGTGCGACCCGCGCCAGCGACACTCAACCCGTCCGAGTCCAGCCAGAGCTTGCGTTCGCTCCCCGTCCGCGCCAGCGCTTGTTGGGCCTTGGCCTGGTAGCGGCGGGGCAGCAGCCGGCCGAGTACCGGGTCCAGGTGCCGCGACTGCCAGACGGCCAGCACGGCCAGCACGGCAATCGCCACCAACTCGCCCACGCCGGCCAGCGCCCACTGCCTGCCCAGGATCATCGGGATCACGAAAGCCAGCGAGACCACCAGATACGCGATGGTTCCGGTCACCCACGGCGTGATCAGGCGGATTCGCTCGATGCGCTTGGCCTCCTCGCCGGATTCCTGCGCACGGAATGCGGCGAACGCGGCCAGGTCGGCTTCGGTGAGGCTGAATTCGAGCACGCAGCGAGGGTAGCGGGTCTCGAGGCGGACGGAGTTCGCGACCCAACGCCTGGCTCAAGGATCGTGTGCGCGGCTGAGAGTTCAGCTAGGGCGTGTCGTTGCGCAACACGCCCTAGATTCCGGGGACGCCGAGTTCCCTCAGTCGAGAGCGCAGATGGCCGTAGGTGTCGGCGGCGGAGAAGTACACCCCCTGCAGGCCGGCTTCCCGGGCCCCGCGGACGTTGATCTCCATGTCATCGACGAACACAGCCTCGTCCGCCGCAATCCCGAGAGCCTCGATGATGTAGCGGAAGAACGCCGGATCGGGCTTGGCCAACCCCATCTGGAACGAGTGGAACTGGTGGTCGAAGTGGTCGGCGTGGGGCAGGTTGGTCAGCATGTGCGTGCCGCGATAGCTCTGCTGGTTGGTGGCCAGTGCGGTCACCACGCCGGCAGCCCGGACGCGGTCGACCAGCCGCAGCATGTAGGCGTCCACCTCGATGTCGCACCAGATTTCGATGAAGTCCTCAGGCGTGGCGTCGTGGCCGCCGTCGGCGATGATCTCGGCGAGTTCGTCGCGCAGGTCCACCTGGCCGGTGAGGGTGGACATCTCGCGCCGGAACGCCTCCCTCGTGAACCCAGGGCCACCGAGTCGCGCGAACCGCTCCAGCCAGCCCGAACGCGGGTACTGCACGACGCCGTCGGCGTCCATCAGCAGGGCACGGATGGTCACGTCTCTCCCCGGCTTCAGTCGATCGAGCGGGCCGCACCCTTGTCGGCGCTGAGCGCCAGCGCGGCATACACCTTCAGCGCCGTCGACACCTCGCGGACGCGTCCCTGGGGGTTCCACCCGATCGCGTCCTGGCGGGCACGGCGTTCGGCGAGCGTGGCGTCGTCCACCAGCAGGTTGATGCTGCGGTCAGGGATCGAGATCTCGATGATGTCGCCGTCCTCGACCAGGCCGATGGTGCCGCCGGACGCGGCTTCCGGCGACACGTGGCCGATCGACAGCCCCGACGAGCCGCCGGAGAAGCGTCCGTCGGTGATCAGGGCGCATTTCGGGCCGAGGCCGAGCCCCTTCAAATAGGACGTCGGGTAGAGCATCTCCTGCATACCCGGCCCGCCCTTCGGGCCCTCGTAGCGCACCACCACCACATCGCCGGGTTGGACGCGCTTGCTCAGGATCGCCTCGACCGCGGCCTCCTGCGACTCGGTGACCACGGCCGGGCCGCGGAACGTCCACTGGTCTTCCGGGACGCCCGCAGTCTTCACGATGCAGCCGTCGACAGCGAGGTTGCCCTTCAGCACGGCCAGGCCGCCGTCCGCGGTGTAGGCGTGCTCGACTGAGCGGATGCAGCCGTCGGCCGCGTCGGTGTCGAGGTCTGCCCAGCGGTTGGTCGAACTGAACGCCTGTGTGGTGCGGACGCCGCCGGGTGCGGCATACCAGAGGTCGTTGGCCGGGGCGGAAGCTGCGCCGCCACGGATGTCCCAGGTATCGAGCCACTCGGCGAGCGTGTCGGAATGAACCGCGTGCACGTTCTCGTCCAGCAGACCGCCGCGGCGCAATTCGCCGAGGATCGCGGGCATACCGCCAGCGCGATGCACGTCTTCCATGTAGTACTTCGTAGTATTCGGGGCTACTTTGCTGAGGCACGGAGTGACCCGCGAAAGCGCGTCGATATCGTTCATGGTGAAGTCCACGCCGGCCTCGCGAGCCGCAGCCAGAATGTGCAGCACCGTGTTGGTAGAGCCGCCCATCGCGATATCCAGACGCATGGCGTTGGCAAATGCCTCCTTGGTCGCGACCGATCGCGGCAGCACCGACTCGTCGTCCTCGCCGTAGTACCGGTTGGCCAGCCGCACCGCCAGGCGTCCGGCTTCGAGGAACAGTTCCTTGCGGGCGGCTGCGGTGGCCAGGGTCGAACCGTTGCCGGGCAGCGAAAGGCCGAGCGCCTCGGTGAGGCAGTTCATCGAGTTAGCGGTGAACATGCCCGAGCAGGAGCCGCAGGTGGGGCAGGCGTTCTCCTCGATCGCGGCGATCTCGTCGTCACTGATGTTGTCGTCCACGGCCTTGACCATGGCGTCGATGAGGTCGAGCCGGGCCGAGCCACCCTCGTCCGGGGCACCGGTCACCACTCGATCGCCGAGGATGCGCCCGGCCTCCATCGGGCCGCCGCTGACGAAGACCGTCGGGATGTTCAGCCGAAGCGCGGCCAGCAGCATGCCGGGGGTGATCTTGTCGCAATTGGAGATGCAGATCAGGGCGTCCGCGCAGTGCGCATTGACCATGTACTCGACCGAGTCGGCGATCAGCTCGCGACTCGGCAGCGAATAGAGCATGCCGCCGTGGCCCATGGCGATGCCGTCATCGACCGCGATGGTGTTGAACTCGCGTCCGACGCCGCCGGCTTCGGCGACCGCGCCCGCGACCAGTTGACCCATGTCCTTGAGGTGGACGTGCCCCGGTACGAACTGGGTGAACGAGTTGGCGATCGCCACGATGGGCTTGCCGAAGTCGGATTCGACCATGCCGGTGGCGCGCCACAGAGCGCGGGCGCCGGCCATGTTGCGGCCATGGGTGGTGGTGCGGGAGCGCAGTGCGGGCATGGATACCTCGTTTCAACTAACCCAGCCAGCCTAGTCGCCGAGCCATGCCCCGCACAGCCGGCGTCCCACGCCTTCGACCCGCGACTGACGGACGGTTCCACCCTCGTTCAAGTTGACGGTCCTGTGGATAACTTGAACGAAGAAGGAACCGTCCCCTTTTCGTTCAGGACTAGAGGTCGACGGAGCCGGTGATCACAGTGCGGACGCGGCCGCCTACCCAGATTCGGGTGCCGTCGTCGTTGATGAAGACCTCGCCACTGCGGCTGAGCTGTGAGCCTTGCGCAGCCACGTACTCGGACGGGACGAGGCCGCGTCCGCGCAGCCACTGCGCCGCGGCGGCGTTCAGGCTGCCGGTGACCGGATCCTCCCAGTCGCCGACGAAGCCGCGCACCTCGTACGCGAACTGATCGGACGCCAAACCGATCACCCCGAGATGCTGGGTCGCGCCCAGGTGCGAGTGATTGGGCCGCACGCTGCGGACGGCGTCCGCGTCCGCGAGTTGCACCATCATCCAGGGTGCACCGTTGTCACCCCACTCGTGCGCGACCCACTGCTCGCGCGGGATGCCGAGCACCATCTCCGCGAGCGTGATCGTGGCTTCGTCCAGGGGACCACTGCGTCGCCGCGGTGGTGCAGCGAAGGCCAACCGCGCGTTGTCCAGCCGCACCCCGACCAGCCCGACCCCGCATTCCTGCATCACCACGCCCGGACGCTGCGGCCGTCCGCCCGCCTCCAGCCAGGCGTGTGCGCTACCCAGGGTCGGGTGCCCGGCGAAGGGCAACTCGGCGCTCGCGGTGAAGATGCGGACGCGATAGTCGGCGGCCGGGTCGGTTGGTGGAAACAGGAACGTGGTCTCCGAGAGGTTGGTCCAGGACGCGAAGGCCTGCAACCTGGCGTCGCTCAGTCCGGACCCGTCCAGCACCACGGCCACCGGATTGCCGGTGATCCCACCGTCGCCGAAGACGTCTATCTGCGCGAATCGACGCTGCACCTCAGTCGCCCAGCCCGGTGCCCAGCTTGCGCGCGGTCGCGATCCACTCGTGATCGGTGGGCACCAGCTTCACCTGTCCGGCCACCTCCTCCAACGGCACCAACTCGGTGTCCTCGCCGCGGGCGGCCACCATCACGCCGAATTGGCCCTTCGAAACCGCGTGCGCCGCCGCGGTCCCCAGCCGGGACGCGAGCAGCCGGTCGGCAGCACACGGCGTCCCACCGCGCTGCACGTAGCCCAGGATCGACACCCGAGACTCCAGCCCGGTCGCCGCCTCCAACTCGCGCGCGAGCTTGAAGGTGTGCTCGCGCTGAGCGTCCTCGACATTGGCCAGGTGGGCCTTGGCTGCGCGCGCGGACTCAGGGCTCTTGGCCGCCTTCACCAGCAGTTGCGCGGCCTCGTAGTCGGCCATGTCGTGCCGGTCGCGAGCACCTTCGGCCACCGCGACCACCGAGAAGGTGGAGCCCTTCTGCAGCCGCTGCTTGATCGTGTCGGCGACGCTGTCGACCGAATAGGGAATCTCGGGCAACAGGATGATGTCGGCACCGCCGGCGATCCCAGCACCGAGGGTCAGCCAGCCGGCGCGGTGGCCCATGATCTCGGTGAGAATGATCCGGTGGTGGCTGTGCGCGGTCGAGTGCAGCCGGTCGATCGCGTCCGTGGCGATCTCCATGGCGGTCGCGAAGCCAAAGGTGGTGTCGGTGCGGGCGATGTCGTTGTCGATCGTCTTCGGCAGCGTGATCACGTTCAGGCCGGCCTGGGCCAGGCGCATCGCGTTCTTCGCCGTCCCGCCGCCGCCGAGCAGGACGAGGCCGGAGAGGCCCTCCTTCTCGTAGTTCGCGACCACCTGGTCGCGCATGTCGCGCACCTCGCCGTCCACCACCATGCGATGCACTTTGTCCCGGCTGGTGCCGAGCACGGTGCCGCCGATGGTGAGGATGCCGGAGAGCGCCTTCGGATCGAGTAGGGAGTAGCGGTTCTCGACCAGGCCGCGGATGCCGTCCCGGTAGCCGAGCAGCTCCCAGCCGTTGCCGATCGCAGCTTTGCCGAAGCCGCGGATGGCCGCGTTCAACCCGGGGCTGTCGCCGCCGGCGGTGAGAATTCCGATTCGCTTCTTCTCCTGAGCCATCTCTGCTCCTCACTACTGGTTGCCGCTGACCCGACTCAGGCTAGTGCCCACGGGCCGCGGCAGCGATGGCGAGGTGGGCTACTGGGGTACCTTGAGACCGAGGCCCGTTACCCACCGGAGGTGCCCGATGAGTCTTCGTCGATTTCTCGCGTTGCCGGCAGTGCTGCTGCTTGCGGCATGCGCGACCGTGAACCCGTCCGCTCCTGCGACCACGCCGACCGAAACGGCGCCGAGTTCTGCCCAGCCCTCGGCGACGGTGAGCGCCACGCCCACGGTTGCCGAGACGTCCGCTTCGCCAAGTGTTTCCCCTAGTCAGGCTCCAGCCGCGAGCCTGGTGCTGCGCGGGGACGGCCTGGGCACCTTCAACTTCGGTTCGAACCAGGCGCCGGTGGCCGAGTTGCTGAGCGACCAGCTGGGCGCACCGGACGAAACCTCGCAGGGAATCCTGTGCGAACTGGACGACTCCAGCCCGTGGGCCGAAACCCGCACCTTTGGCGGGCTGTGGGTGCAGTTCGTGGCTGCGGACACGCACAAGTCGTCGCCGCGGACGCTGGCGGCGTGGGGCTTCCAGCTGTCCGAGGAGTTCGCGGCACCATTGCAGTTGGCCGACGATGTGCCGCTGACGCTGAGCTTCAAGGAACTGAAGGCGAAGTACCCGAAGGGCAAGCTCGAGGACATCGGTTTCGGCGACGGTTCGAAGATGTTCACCCTGCCGAACCAGATGCGCTTCATCGGCGCGGGCAAGCCCGAGATGGTGCAGGCCGGCGAGCTCAGCTTCTGCGAGTGAGGCGCCGACGCTCCCTGAGCCTGTCGAAGCCTGAGCTTGTCGAAGGGTGGGTGAGCTTGCCCTTAGGCCGGCGCGCCCCAGACCGAGGAGGCGCCGGAGTGGCCAACCACGACGATCACGGCAAGCGCGGCTAC
Source organism: Actinomycetes bacterium (assembly GCA_029778515.1). The sequence goes on along the minus strand of JAKOQD010000148.1, from coordinate 7,320 downwards.
GGCGGAAACGATCGTGAGCGCGCCAACGGTGATCTTGAGCGGACGGCTCGTTGCCTTGTTCGTGAGCATCAGTAGCAGCGCGCTCACCGCCAGTGCGGTCGCGGGCCAAGGTGCGAGCAAGCCCCAGGTCATATGGGTGGCGAGCGTGCCGGTGCCGGTAGTGCCGCCGGCGAAGGTCTCTCCGGTGATGCGGGCTGCGGCCACCGAGCCGCCCGCCACGAAGGCTCCTGCGAAGACCAGCCAGCCGAAACGCTGCCGAACGCGCGCGGAGAGTGCGATCACAATGGCTCCGAAGGCGGCCAGTGGCAGCAGGACGACGGCGGCGTGGACGACGAGTGGGTGCAGCGGCAGCCCGAAGAGAGTCATGATTTATTGTTCAACTACCGCCGAGGGTTTTCAAGGGCGCAGTTGGCGCACCAGCCCCGCGTCCGTCTCGGTGAAGCCGACGCGGAGCAGGTAGGTGCGCAGCGCGGCCGACTCGGGCTGGGCCACCACGCGGCTGAACCCGGCGTCAGTGAGCGCCTTCGCGCCCGGCCCGTACAGCCAGTCGCCGATCCGTGAATCCCGGTAGGCGCTCATCACGTAGTCGAGCTGGAGTTGCAGGGTGTCAGCGTCCGGGCGTCCGACCAGCGCACCGGCGGGCAGGCCATCCCGGGTGAGCACGAGGGCGAAGTCGCCCGCCTCGGGTAGGCGGAACTTCGGGTGGAAGCTGGCGATGTCGTCAGTGTGCGAGCTGAGGAAGTCGACCAGGAAGGGTGCCCGCGGCTCGATCGGCACTGCGCCCAGATCGCGGTGGGCCCCGAACTCCTTGCGCAGGAACCAGATGTTCAATCCGGCGACCGCAGCGTTGGTGATGATGATCGGGATCGATGGCAGCAGCGCGCCGTAGGCCACGAAGACCAGCGACCCGATCAGCGAGACCGTCCGCAGTCGCACCACCGAGGTCATCGCCAGGGAAGCCACGACCAGGGCCGACGCCAGGTACCCGACCAGTTCAACCGCAGAGAAACTCATCGCGCCAGCCTATTGGCGACCAGCGCTTCGCCGTCGCTGGAACGCTACGGTTTCTGTCGTGCCCAAATCCACACCCAACCGGCCTGCGGTCGGAGGCGGGTCGCTGCGTGCGCGCGCCCGGCTGCTGGCGGTCGTCCTGCTCACCATGCTCACGGTCCTGTTCGCGGTGATGGGGCTGCGGCTCTACCTCGCTCCGCCCGTGGACGCGTTGAGCGGCTCGCTGTACGGGTTCGTGGCCCTGATGACCGCGCTGGCCTACGGCCTGAGCGCCCGCTGGGTGGCGATCCAGCGGCGCTGGGGGCATCTGGTCGCGCTGGCAGTGGTGGTGCTGGGCGCGGTGCTCGGCCTCACCGCCAACATGACCTGGCTGGAGTGGGCGATGCTCGGGGCGAATGTGCTTGCGCTCGCGTGCCTGGCCGCCTCGATCCCGCGGAAGTCTGCCACCACCTCGCCGCGAAAGGCCTGAGCGTCGGACAAAATGCCCAGGATTCGGCGATTTTCGGCCGGTTTGGCCGATCTGGGCCGAATCCAGGGCATTTTGTCCGCACCCGCCGAGGGTGCACCCCGACTCGGCGAACGGATCTGCACGGCGTCCGGCCCGAACTGGCTCTGTGCGCGCCCTTCGCGAGAACTCGGGGGCAAATCCGTTCGGCTTGGCCAGCGACTCCGAACCGGGTAAGGATGGCCGGTATGCCGCTCGACAACACCAACCCGTTCACGTCCGCGTCGACCCTGCCGTACGAACTGCCCGACTTCACCAGGATCGGTGACGAGCATTACCAGCCCGCGATCGAGGCCAGTATGGCCGAGCAGCTGGAAGCCCTGGACGCGCTCACGGCCAACCCCGAGCCACCCACTGTCGCGAACGTGATCGAGGCTTGGGAGACCTCCGGGCAGATGCTCAGCCGCGCGCTGAACGCGTTCTACACCAAGCAGCCGGCCGACACGAACGACACCCTCGACGCGGTGGAGGCGGCGATCGCCCCGCAACTCGCTGCCCACAGGGACGCGATCTTCCTCAGCCGCAGCCGCTACGAACGCGTCGCAGCACTGGCCAAGCGGGTGGCCGCCGGAGAAGTCGAAGTGGATCCGCAGTCTGCGTACTGGCTGGAGCGGTGCCTGCGCGATTTCGAGCGGGCCGGTGTGAACCTGCCTGATCCCGAGCAGCAGCGCCTGCGCGAGCTCAACCAGCGCATCGCCGAACTGCAGTCGGCGTTCGGTCGGCTGGCGCTCGCCGGGATGAACGCCGGCGCGGTCCTGGTCACCGATCGGGCCGAGTTGGACGGGCTGAGCGATGCCGAGATTGAGGGCGCCCGCGAACGCGCGGCCGAGCAGGGCCACGCCGACGCGTGGCTGCTGGAGCTCGACAACACTTCGGGGCAGCGTCCCCTCGACGTGTTGAAGCACCGCGGGCTGCGCGAGCGGCTGTTCAAGGCCTCGATCGGGCGCGGGCTGGGTGGCGGGCATGACACCCGTCCGATCATCGTGGAGCTGGCGCGGCTGCGGGCCGAGCGCGCCGCCCTGCTGGGCTTCGCGAACCACGCCGACTACGTCGCGGCGGACGGTTGTGCGCGCGGTGGTGCTGCAGTGTGGGCGATGCTGACCAAGCTGGCGCCGGCGGCCGTTGCCAACGCCCGGAAAGAGGCCGACGAGATGGCCGAGGTCTGGCGCCGGATCGAGCCGGAGGGCCCGTTGGCCGCCTGGGACTGGCAATACGTGTCGGAGTTGCTGCGCGCTGAGCGCTACCAGCTGGACGCGTCCGCGTTGCGGCCGTACCTGGAGTTGGAGCGGGTGCTGAACGAGGGGGTGTTCGCTGCGGCCAACGGGCTCTACGGCATCACCTTCGCCGAGCGTGCGGACCTGCGCGGGTACAACGATGAAGTACGGGTGTTCGAGGTGAACGACGCGGACTCGACTCCGATTGGGTTGTTCGTCGCCGACTTTTACACCCGTCCGGGCAAGCAGGGTGGGGCCTGGATGAACAACCTGGTCGACCAGAACCACCTGCTCGGACAACTGCCGGTCGTCTGCAACAACTCGAACCTGATCAAGCCGCCGGCCGGGCAGCCCACGCTGATGACCTGGGACGACGTGATCACGTTGTTCCACGAGTTCGGGCACGCGCTCCACGGGCTGCTGTCGGACGTCCGGTACCGCTCGCAGTCGGGCACGGAAACGCCACGTGACTTCGTGGAATACCCGTCCCAGGTGAACGAGATGTGGGCACTGGACGCTGAGATCCTGCCTCGGTTCGCGGTCCATCACGCCACCGGCGAGCCGATGCCGGACGAGTGGATCGAGACCCTGCGAGCGTCCACTCGGTTCGGTCAGGGCCACAAGACCACCGAGTACCTGGGCGCGGCCCTGCTCGACCAGGTCTGGCACTCGACCCCGCTGGACGAGCTGCCGACCGGCCCCGAGCACGTCGAGGCGTTCGAGCAGGCCGCGCTCGCCAAGGTTGGACTCGACTACGAGTTGGTGCCGCCGCGGTACCGCTCTGGCTACTTCCGACACGTCTTCGAGGGCGGCTATGACGCCGGCTACTACGCCTACATCTGGTCGGAGGTGCTGGACGCCGACACGGCCGCCTTCATTCGCGCCAACGGCGGCCTGACCAGGGAGAACGGCGATCGCTTCCGTCGCCGGCTGTTGGCGCGCGGCGGTTCGGTCGATGCCATGGACGCGTTCCGCGACTACCGCGGCCAGGATCCGGACCTGCAGCACCTGCTGGACCGCCGCGGGCTGGCCACCGAGGTCGGCTGAGCGCGGGCCGCCTCAATCACCACACGCAAGCTGGACAGTTCGAGCCGATGTCGGCTGGAAGTGTCCAGCTTGTGGGAGATGACGACAGGTCAACCGGCCGATGGGCGGCCTTGACGCGACCGAGGCTCAGCGGACGCGGGCGGCGATCAGGGCCTTCAGGGCGTCCGCGTCGTTCGGCAGGTCGATGACGTGACGGGGCAATGACTCCAGACCGTCGAAGCGGGCCGGGCGGTCGGGCTCGCGTCCGATCGCTTCGACGATGGTCGCGGCGAACTTCACCGGCAGCGCGGTCTCAGTGACGATCATCGGTACCCCCGGGCGCACGAAGTCGCGCGCGACCAACACCCCGTCCGCAGTGTGCGGGTCGATCAGCACACCCGAGGTCTCCCACAGGGAACGGATCGTGGCCACCCGGTCCGCGTGCGTGGATGCTGCCGAGACGAAGCCGTACTTTTGCTGCAGGGACGCGAACTCGGGCGTCCCCGAGAGATCGAAGTAGCCGTCCCGAGGCAGGACCACCGCGAACAGTTCCCGGACGCGGGCAGCGTCCCGTCCGAGCAGGTCGAAGATGAACCGCTCGAAGTTGGATGCCTTTGAGATGTCCATGCTTGGCGACGAGGTCTCGTGGGTTTCGGCGGCCGACCGCACCCGGTACAGCCCCGTTCGGAAGAACTCGTCCAGCACATTGTTCTCGTTGGTGGCCAGCACCAGCCGATCGATTGGCAGCCCCATCATCCGCGCAACGTGTCCGGCCATGATGTTGCCGAAGTTGCCGGTCGGAACGCAGAACGAGACCAGCTCATCGTCCGTGGAAGTAACCCGTAGCCAGGAAGCGATGTAGTACACCACCTGGGCGACCAGCCGAGCCCAGTTGATCGAGTTCACTGCGCCCAACGAATAGCGAGCCTTGAATTCGAGATCGGACGCGACCGCCTTCACCAGGTCCTGGCAGTCATCGAAGACTCCGGTCACGGCGATGTTCACGATCGCCGGATCGTCCAGCGAGAACATCTGGGCCTGCTGGAACGGCGACATCCGGCCGGCGGGGGTCAGCATGAACACCCGGATCCCAGTCCGGCCGAGCATCGCGTATTCGGCGGCCGAACCGGTATCGCCGCTGGTCGCGCCGAGAATGTTCAGCTCGGCGCCGCGCCGCGCCAGCTCGTACTCGAAGAGCTGGCCGAGCAACTGCATGGCCATGTCCTTGAACGCGGCGGTCGGTCCGCCGGAGAGATGCGCGAGCCACAGTCCGCCGTCCAACTCGGTGACCGGCACGACCTGCGGATCGGCGAACACCGAGTCGGTGTAGGCCCGCGCGCACAGTTCGCGCAGGTCAGCGGACGGGATGTCGTCGATGAACAGCGACAGCACCGCGTGCGCCAGTGCGGCGTAACCCTCGGACGCCAGCAGCGCCCGCCACGAGGCCAATCGGGCTCCGTCCACCTGCGGGTAGCTCTCGGGCAGGTACAGGCCGCCGTCGGGGGCCAGCCCCTCGAGCAGGATGTCAGTGAACCCGAGCGTTGCGCCGGCGGGGTCGCGAGTGGAGAGATATTGCACCCGAGAACTCTACCGACGTGCCCGGACTCCGGGTTGGTTGATCACGCGTGGAGTGAAGCTCGACCTTCACCACAGATAAGCAGCCCCAGCCCGGTCGCGAAGTTGCTTTCCCCAACGCGGCCCTAGATCATTCAAGGGTGCTCGATCCCGCTGTGCGTCCGCCCGCCCAGCCGGCTGGGAGTGAGCTGACCAGACAGGCCAACGAGATCCTCACGCAGGCTCAGAACCTGGCTGACCAGCTTCGCACCGAAGCCCAAGCTGAGGCTGATGCCGTGCGCGCGGAAACGGCGAAGAACCGTGAGCTGAGCGAACAGCTCGCCCGCGAAGTCGCCGAGCACCGGGCGGCAGCCGAAGAGGCGATGACGTCTGCCGCCACTCGGCTCGAGGAGGCACGCCAGGATTCGTTGACCCTGCTCAGCGACGCCACCGAGCAGGCATCCATGATCACCGGAACCGCCGAACGCACGGCGGCCGAGGTCACTTCGAATGCCCGCGCGGAGGCCGAGCAACGAATCGCGGACGCCCAGGCTCGCGCCGCTGCCATGCTCGAGGAGGCCGAGCAGGTGGCCGCCAACGGTCGCCAACAGCTTGCCGACGAGCGCGCCCAAGTCGAGGCCGAACTGGAGCGGCGCCGCGAGGAATTGGCAGCCGCGGACGCCCATCGCCGCGAGCAGACGGACGCCGAGTTGGCCGCCCTGCACTCGGGCGTGATTAGCGAACTGCAGCGCTTCCGTACCGATTCCCAGAACGCGGTCGACCAGCGCTGGGCCGAGTTCAACGCCGAACGGGAGCGCTTCACCGCGGAGGCCGAGAAGTCCAGAGCGGACGCCCACGCCGAACGCGAGTGGCTGCGGGCAGAGGCCCAGGCGAAAGCGGACGAGCAACTGGCTGCGGCCGAAGCCCACGTGAACTGGACGCAGGAGGCCATGGCCGGCCTGCGCGCGTCCGCTGAGGCCGAGGTGGAAGCGCTCAAACGGCAGACCCACCAGGAGTTGGCCGAGCACGCCCGCGGGGTCCGCGAGCAGGTCGGGCTCGCCGCCACCTCCACCGCTCACCGGCACCAGTCGCTGATCGCCGAGGCCACCGCGAGCGCCGAGGATCTGACCGCCCGGGCCAAGGCCGTCCTCGATGCCGCTGAGCGGGACGCGGCCAACACCAGCCAGCGCGCCCAGGAGGAGGCCGAACGCCTCGTCAACCACGCCAAGTCCGAGGCCCAGGCCCAACTGGAGCGCGCGGAACGCCGGCTGGCCGAAGCCGAGGCCGGCGCGAAGCTCATCCGGGAGCGGTCCGCGTCCGATCTGGAGAAGCTGCAGCGCGAGACGCTCGCCAAGACCAAGGCCAGCCGCGAGGAAGCGGTGACGCTGCTCACCGAGGCCCGCGCCGAGGCTGACAGCGTCCGCGGTGAGGCACGTAGTCTGATGGAACGGGCGCGTGCGGAAGTGGCCGCACTGGCCCGTCGCCGTGATGACATCAATGCCCAACTCGGGCACCTTTCGGGAGTGATCGAGGCGCTGGCCGTCTCTGAGCGTCCCGGCCAGACCCCCAACCAAGTGACGGAAGAGGAATCATGACCCAGCAGAACCCGGGGTTCCGGACGGTGATGCGCGGCTACGACCCGAACGAGGTTGATCGCTCCCTGACCGACCTGCGCAAGGCACTCGACCAGGCCCGTGCGGAGGCTGCGGACGGCTCGGTGGCGGTCACCAAGCTGAACTCGCAGGTCGCCCAGCTCGGCGAGCAGGCGAACAGCTACCGGGCGCGCATCGCCTCGCTCGAGCAGGAGCAGAAGGAGGCCGCGGCGCCGTCCTTCACCGATCTGGGCGCCCGGATCGGCAAGATGCTGAAGCTGGCGGAGGACGAGGCTGCCGAGTTGCGCGCGAAGGCACAGGCGGACGCCGATCGCGTCACGGCCGAAGCCACCGCTGCCGCCGAGCAGGCGACCACCGCTGCCGACCGCTACGCCACGGACGTCACCACGAAGGCGGA